>JBGSKN010000261.1:0-4813 GCA_041741215.1 Erythrobacter sp.
ATCTGTTCGATCAGCTTGCCCTTGGGCACCTGATAGGGGATTTCCGAAATGACCAGCTGCCACTGCCCGCTGCCCAGCCGTTCGATCCCGGCGGCGATATCGTCGGTATCCCTGGCCTCGGGCGCATGGAACCGCCCGCGCAGACGGAAGCTCCCTCGCCCGGTGCGATAGGCCTCGGCAATGCTCGCCGCGCTGTCGATCACCTGCCCGCCGGTGGCAAAATCGGGGCCGCGAAACAGCTCCATCAGCCGCGCGTGTTCGACGTGGGGATTGTCGATCAACTCCAGCGTCGCATCGATCACTTCCGCGACATTGTGGCTGGGAATGCTGGTCGCCATCCCGACCGCGATCCCGCTCGAACCATTGGCGAGCAGGTTGGGGAACAGGCCGGGGAAAATCTCCGGCTCGATCTCCTCACCGTTGTAAGTCGGCAGAAACTCAACCGTGCCTTCGTCCAGCCCCGCCATCAGCGCCAATGCGGTTCTGGTCAGCCGGGCTTCGGTATAGCGGTAGGCGGCGGCGTTATCGCCATCGACATTGCCGAAGTTGCCTTGACCTTCAACCAACGGATAACGCAGCGCAAAATCCTGCGCCAGCCGCACCATCGCATCATAAACCGACTGGTCGCCGTGCGGGTGATACTTGCCGATCACATCACCCACCACGCGCGCGGATTTCTTGAACGCGGATGACGGATCAAGCTTCAGCTGCCGCATCGCCCATAGCAGGCGGCGGTGAACCGGCTTCAACCCGTCGCGCAGATCGGGCAAGCTGCGCGCGGTGATGGTGGACAGCGCATAGACAAGGTAGCGTTCGGACAATGCCGCATCGAACGGCGCATCGACGATGGCATCAAAGCCATCGTCTGGCGGAGTGGTAACTTGGTCGGACATGGTGCCCGTCTAGCAACCCGCGGGCTATGCCGGGAGAGGGGTTTCCACAGGGTTGAGTGCTTATGCCAGCGCGCTAAGATGCTGTCGCATCACGCGCTGGAAATGCTCAAGCGCCGCACGGGCTTAACCAAAGTTCGATGAGGCAAAGCCCATCGAACTTTTGTATTACATCCGCCGCAGGTCATTGCTTTCAGACGGCACGCTGACGGTCAGCCCGTCCATCGCGGCGGTCAGTTCGATCTGGCACGAAAGCCGCGAAGTGCGCCGCGCCCCGGCGGCGAAATCGAGCATGTCTTCCTCCTCCTCGGCAGCGGGGGGGAGGCGGTCGAACCATTCGCCGGCAACGATCACGTGGCAGGTCGAACACGCCATCTGCCCTTCGCAGGTGCCCTCCAGCGGCAGGCCCGCCGCCTGGCCTGCGCGCAGCAGATTGTCGCCCACCTCGCACGTCGCGGCGACCGGCTTGCCGTGGGGATCGAGGAAGGTGACGGTAATGCTCACAGGCCTTGCTCCCTTGCGGCGGCGAGAATCGCGGCGGCGGCGGTTTCGATGTCTTGCGCGGTGGTATAGCGGCCGAACCCAAGCCGGATCGAGCTTTTCGCCTGACCATCGGTCAGCCCGATCGCCTTCAGCACATGGCTTGGTCGGCCCGATCCGCTGGCACAGGCGCTCCCGGCGGAAAACATCACATTGCGGCAATCGGACATCAGGCGGGCAACGTCGAGGCCGTCCATTCGCAGGTTGAGATTGCCGTGCCAGCGATCCTCGGCGCTGCCGTTCAACTCCCACCCCGCGAAGGCTTCGCGGGCAATGTTCGCCAAATGTTTCACGTGAAACATTTGCTCCGCCATATCCGCCGCCGCCATCTGAGCTGCCGCGCCGAAGCCTGCGCACAGCGCGGGCGAGAGGGTGCCTGAGCGCAAGGACGCCTCCTGTCCGCCGCCCCAAAGCAGGGGCGTGGGCGGACTGGCATCAGACCCGATCCACAAGGCACCGATCCCCTTTGGGCCGTGCATCTTGTGCGCGGAAACGGCGATGTAGTCGGGTCTAAAGGGGGTCAAGGCGAGCCTACCGCAGGCCTGGACACCATCCACCAGAACCCGCGCGCCCGCTGCATGGGCGATGGTGATGGCTTCGGCCAGTGGATGGATCACCCCGATTTCATTATTGACCGCCATGATCGCAACAAGGCCGGTTTCGGGCGTGATCGCGGCCTTCAGCGCGGCCAAGTCTGCGCGGCCATCGGGCAGGACGGGGAGCACGGTGAACCGCCGCCCCTGCGCCTCCACCGTTCGGGCGCAATCGAGCACGGCGGCGTGTTCGGTGGCGAAGGTGATGACATCGCCCGGCGTGCCTTGCAGCACCATGTTGAGCGCCTCGGTCGCGCCGGAGGTAAAGATGACTTTCCCATCTTCAGGCAGCAGCGCAGCCACCTGTTCACGCGCCGTCTCGACCGCGGCGGCCGCCATCCGGCCCATGCGGTGCGCGCTGTGCGGATTGCCGAAAGTGTCGCTGTCCGGCCCACCCAGCCAACGCAGCATCGCCTCGCGCGCTTCGGGGGCGAGGGGTGTGGTGGCCTGATAATCGAGATAGATCATGCCCTTATCCCGTCATTGCGAGGGGCCGCAGGCCCCGTGGCAATCCAGATAGCGCAGGACTGGATTGCTTCGCTACGCTCGCAATGACGGATCAGCATAGCGAAGCCCACGCATCTGCAAACCGCTCCAGATCCTCTGCCCTAGTGTTCCACCCCAAACTCACCCGGATCGTGCGCGCGGCGACATCATCGGGCACGCCGAACGCATCGAGCACCCGGCTTTTCTTGAGCGTCCCCGAAGAACAGGCGCTGCCAGCCGAGACGGCAATGCCTAGTCCGTCGAGCCGGATCAGCAGGGCTTGGGCGCTGATGGCGGGGTGCGCTAGGGCGAAGATGTAATCAACCTGCTCGCCAATGGTCAGCCGGTGGCTTGCAACCACTTGTGAAAAACCGGCTCGCTGCGCAGCAGAGGTTGCCCATTCGCCAGCCTCCAGCGCCGCCGCCATCCCCATCGCGCCGGGCAGGTTCTCGGTTCCCTGGCGATAGCCACGCTCATGCCCGCCCGCCGGTTCCAGCATCGCAAAATCGCGCACCAGCAGCGCGCCAATGCCAATCGGGCCGCCGAACTTGTGAGCTGAGATGACCAGCATGTCACCTTCGGGCAATGCGTCCTTGCCCGCGCTTTGCGAACAATCACGGAGCAGCAGCGCGCCAGCATTGCCGATAGTCTGAACCTGCGGATTGCGTAGGAACGGCAGTTGGGCTGCGCCGGTTTCCGAGTTGACCGTCTGGATCGCCACCAGCGTGCGTTGGCCGCCTTCCAGCAACGCCCCAAGGACATCGGGATCAACTTCGCCGTCTGTCAGCGGCACAACCTCCGCATCCGGCGCAGCGCGAAACACCGCGTCATGCTCGACCGCGCTGACGATCCGGCGCGTTACCGGTTCTTGGCCAACCTTCGCCCGGTTGAGCGCGATCCACAAAGCCTCGCTCGCCCCGGACGTAAAAATCAGCTCCCCGCTCCAACCCAGCGCCGCCTTGATCCGTTCGCGCGCATCCTCCAGCGCGGCGCGCGCCTTGCGCCCTTCGGCGTGGGGGGAGGACGGGTTGGCCCACAGCCGGAACCCTTCCTCCACCGCCGCGCGCGCCTCTGGGCGAAGCGGCGATGTGGCCGCGTGGTCGAGATAGATCCGCTCCGGACTGGCTCATCCCCTACAAAAAATTGCGAATTGCGCGCGCGCTCCTATATAGAGCCCGCTTTCGCAGGCGCCACCCGGCGCAGCGCGACTCCTCGATCAACAAGGTTCATCAATGCCCGCTGTCATCTTCCCCGGCCCCGAAGGCCGTCTTGAAGGCCGTTTCTCCCCGCCGCCGCGCCCGCGCGCACCGGTGGCAATGATCCTGCACCCGCACCCCGAAGGCGGCGGCACGATGAACGACCGGATCGTGCAGCGGCTCTATAAAACCTTTGCCGATCGCGGCTTTGCCACCTTGCGCTTCAACTTTCGCGGCGTGGGCCGCAGCCAAGGCAGTTTCGATTCCGGCGTTGGCGAACTCTCCGACGCGGCGAGCGCGCTCGATTGGGTGCAATCGATCCATCCCGAAGCGCAAAGCACCTGGATTGCGGGCTATTCTTTCGGCGCGCTGATCGGGATGCAATTGCTGATGCGCCGCCCCGAAGTGCGCGGGTTTATCTCGGTCGCGCCGCCCGCCAATATGTACGATTTCAGCTTCCTCGCCCCCTGCCCCGCCAGCGGCATTTTTGTGCAGGGTGCGTCCGATACCGTGGTGCAGCCGATTGCGGTGCAGAAACTGGTCGACAAGCTGCGCACGCAAAAGCACATCACCATCCACCACGAAGAAATCCCCCGCGCCAACCACTTCTTCGAAAACGAGATCGAGGAATTGATGGGCTCGGTGAACAATTATCTGGATTTCCGGCTCAACCCGGACTGTCCGATCAAATAGAACGGCGCTGCGCTAACCTTCCCCGGCGGATTTGATCTGGGTTATCGGTGCCTCACCGCTGCTGGTGGGCACCGTCCAGATCAGCACGTTGAGCACCGCGATCACGGCCAGCACCACCATCAGCGCGGGCTGTTTCATCTGCCCGGTGCGCCGCCACAGCACAAACGCGCCCGCCACCAGAGCCAGCGCCGCAAGCATCACGATCGAGAGCACGATATCGGTCATGCGGCATCTTAGCCCGCGATCCCGCCTGCACGCAATTGACTTGCGCGGGCAGCCTCGCCAAACCTCGCCTTCATGAGAGAGAACCACGCTGATTTCACCCGTCGTCAGGCACTTGCCGGGCTTGGCGGCGTTTCCGCATTTGCGCTGCTACCCGCCTGCGCCGCCACGTCGACCGCGTTGGCACCTCCCG
>JBGSKN010000262.1:0-3839 GCA_041741215.1 Erythrobacter sp.
GCCAGCGCCAGCAGCGCCGCGGCGGGCGGGAAATCGGGCCGGGGCCGCGCCATGATCGCCGCTTATTTCAGCGCCGCCGCAACGGCTTCGGCGTGGTGTTTCGCATTTTCGGCGTAATGCGCGGTGCCGATCCGCATTCCCATGACCGCCGCTTCGTCCAGATCGCGCATCTTGCGCGCCGGACGGCCGCCCCACAGCTCACGCGGGGCCATAACCTTGCCCTCGGTCAGCATCGCGCCCGCTGCCAGCATCGCATCCGGCCCGACCACCGCCTTGTTCATCACAATCGCGCCGAGGCCGACAAATCCGCGACTTTCGATCGTGCAGCCATGCACCATCGCCATATGCCCGATCAGCACATCATCGCCGATGATCAGCGGGCTGCCATCGGGATCGCCCCCGGGGATATCGAGCCGCGGCGGGTCGCAGTGGAGCACAGAGCCATCCTGCACATTGCTGCGTTCACCAATCACGATCCGGCTGACATCGGCGCGCAGCACGCAATTGTACCAGATCGAGCTTCCCGCCCCGATCACGACATCGCCGATGATCGTGCAGCCGGGCGCGATAAAGGCGGTGGCGTGGATGCGCGGGGTCTTGCCGTGGATGGGGATGATGTGCACCCCCGGTCGCTGAACGCTCATCGGCCTTGCTCCTGCCATTGCGCTTTGGTCAGGCTGTAGAGGATTGTCGTGCGGTCCTCGGGTGGGAAAGCGGGATCGTCAAAATCGAGATCGGGCCGCCTCGTCATCCCCAGCTTCTCCATCAGCTTCCAGCTGGCGGCATTGAGCTGGCTGGTGAGCGCAACGACATGCGGCGCGCCCACGCCGCCGAAGGCCCAGTCGAGAACGCTGCGCACCGCTTCCTCCGCATATCCGCGGCGCCAGCGGTCCTCGCGCACCAGCCAGCCGATTTCGTGATCGCCAAGGTTCTTCGCCAGCGGGTTGTCGACCCGCTTGATCCCGCAGTGGCCGACCATCTCGCCGCTCGCCTTCTCGATCATGAACAGGAAACTGAATCCTTCTTGCGCATAGAGCGCCTGCGACCTCGCATGCTTGGCCTCGATCTCGTGCAATTCCTTGACCCCGCCGAGCCGCGCCATGACCGCAGGCGTGTTGAGCGCGCGGAATTGCAGCGCGGCATCGCTGTCCTCGATCGTACGCAGGATCAGCCGCTCGGTTTCAGCAATGATATCAACCATACTGCCCCTCCCATGTCGCCCGATCGATCGAATAGACCACGGTGTCGCGCCAAGGCGGATCGTAGCGCGAATCGGGATAGTCGAGATCTTCGCGACGGTGCATGCCGAGCCGCTCCATCAGGCCCCAACTTGCTTTGTTGCCGATAACCGTCAGCGCGACCACTTCCTGCGCACCAAAGCGGTCGAATGCTGCTTCGAGCGCGGCGATTGCGGCTTCTCTGGCATAACCTTGCCCCCAGGCGTCCTCGCGCAGCCGTCAGCCGACTTCCATCGCGCCAGTGACCGTCGATCCCGGCGCATCGGCGCGCTTGAGCCCGCAGAACCCGAGCAATTCACCGTCCGCCTTGCGCTCGATCACCCAGAAACAATGGCCATGTCGCGCGGCGCAACTTTCGACGCGGGCGCGTTGTTTGGCCATGCCCTCATCGTCGAGCACTCCGCCAAGCCACTCCATCACCGCCGGGGTATTGGTGACACGGAAGAACTCGATCCAGTCTTCATCACCGCGCCAATCGCGCAGGATCAGCCGTTCGGTTTCGCAGCGAAACACGGTCATATCAGCCATTCAGAAGCCGCGCGGCAAGCGGCGCGTGATAGGTCAGAATACCGCTCGCCCCGGCGCGTTTGAACGCGATCAGCGTTTCCAGCACCAATGCATCGCGATCCCCCGCGCCGGCCGCTGCCGCTGCCTCGATCATCGCATATTCGCCGCTGACCTGGTAGGCGAACACCGGCACGTCAAACCGCGCCTTTACCCGCGCCACGATGTCGAGATAGGCGAGGCCGGGTTTGACCATCACGCTATCCGCGCCCTCGGCAATGTCGAGTCCCACTTCGCGCAGCGCCTCGTCGCCGTTGGCCGGGTCCATCTGGTAGGTTTTCTTGTCGCCCTTGAGCAATCCGCCGCTGCCCACCGCATCGCGGAACGGGCCATAGAAGGCGCTGGCATATTTGGCGGCGTAGCTCATGATCTGCACGTTGGGATGCCCGTTCATTTCCAGCGCCATGCGGATCGCGCGGATGCGGCCGTCCATCATGTCGGACGGGGCGATGATATCCGCCCCGGCATTGGCCTGATTGATCGCCTGATCGACCAGCGCAGCGACGGTATCGTCGTTCACCACATAGCCCGCATCATCGACCAGCCCGTCCTGCCCGTGGGCGGTATAGGGATCGAGCGCCACGTCGGTCAGCACGCCGATATCATTCCCGCAGGCCTGTTTGATCGCGCGGATTGCCTGGCACATCAGGTTATCGGGATTATGCGCCTCGGCCCCGTCATCGCTGCGCAATTCGTGCGGGGTGTTGGGGAACAGCGCGACCACCGGAATGCCGAGCGCCGTCGCCTCTTTCGCGCGGGCAACGATGCCATCGACCGACCAGCGCGACACGCCGGGCAGGCTGGCGACCGGTTCCTCCACGCCGCGGCCTGCGGTCACGAATAGCGGCCAGATCAGATCGGCGGGGGTGAGGATCGATTCGCGGTGGAGCGCACGGCTCCATGCGTGGGCGCGGGTGCGGCGCAATCGGGTGTTGGGGTAGCTTGCGGTCATGCTTGCCAGTTTAGGCCCAATCCGGGCGATGCGACAAGCCGTTCAGCGCGCCCGCTGCGCAATATCGACCTTCTCGATTTCACGCAGCGGCTGTTTCACCTCGCTCGGCAGCGGCTCCAGATCCTGCAACGCCGCGCCGACCCCGATCTCTTTCAGCTGGATCAGCTGGCGGCGGAAATCGATCAGTTCGGTGCCGGAAAGTTCGGCGCGGTTGACGAATTGCACGCTCGCCGGGTTGATCGCGCGCCCGCCGCGATACATTTCGTAATGCAGGTGCGCGCCGGTCGATAGCCCGGTCGATCCGACATAGCCGATCACCTGCCCGCGCCGCACCTGCTGCCCCGAACTCACTGCCATCCGGCTCATATGGCAATATCGGGTGGAAAGCCCGCTGCCGTGGTCCAGCCGCACCGCGATGCCGCAACCGCCCGCGCGGCCCGCTGCGCTGACCCGGCCATCGCTGACTGCGGCAATCGGGGTGCCGTGGCGCACCCTGAAATCCATCCCTTCGTGCATCCGCTTATAGCCAAGGATCGGGTGGCGACGCATCCCGAAACCGGATGAAATCGCCCCCGGAACGGGCGCCAGCAGACCGCGTCGCTGCTCCCCCACGCCCGAAGCTTCGAAGAACCGCCCGTCCTTGCCCCACCGCATCAGCTGGGTGCGCGGCTTTCCGGCGCGGTCGACCCCGGCATAGAGCAACTGCCCCGCCTGGCGTTCACCGGTCGCGGCGCGGCGATAGGAGACGATGATGTCGAATTCGTCGGTCGAGCGCACTTCGCGATCCATGTCGATCTGCGCGTCGAGCGCTTTCAGATATTCCTGCACCGCGCTGGCCGGGACACCCGCCTGACGCATCGAACGGTACATGCTCGACCCGACCGGGCCGCGCACCCGCAATGGCGTGTCGTCCACACGGATGATGTTGCGTTTCAAGGCGAGCGGCCCGCTCGGCGTCACCGGCATGCCATCGGCTGCAATCTCGCCCACGCCGGGCCGGGTCAGTTCCAGCTCCAGATCGAACCGCGCCCGGAAGGCGAGGCTGTCAAGCGGGCGCGGCTGCCCCGGCGCGGCGCGGCGGCCCA
>JBGSKN010000263.1:0-2321 GCA_041741215.1 Erythrobacter sp.
ATGCTGCTGATGGTGCTGATCGCCAACGGGATCACCGATGCGGCGCGGATTCAGGCGGCGTTTGACGGGGGGTAAGGCTGGCGGTGGCGGCTTCCCGCCCAATCCCGATCATTCCGGTCAAGGCCCGGCATCCTCGTAACACATGCAAGAACAGGTAGGGCCATTATGAACGCTGAGCATAACGCATCCAATGATGTTTCGCCGCCCGATTCAGGCCGCACAGCTGCGCTCAACCATGTCGGGATTCCTGCCCGTGATCCTGAGGCGCTCGCGCTGTGGTACGGCCGCCATTTCAATTTGATGGTCGAAGGTGCGTTTGCATATGGCGATGGATGGCTGATCGCTTGCGAACCCGGAACCGCGGGAGTCGAAAAGCCGGCACATTTCGGGTTCATGCTCGACAGTCGGGAAAAAGTTGACCTTTGGAAGGCGTATTTCAACGATATGGGGATCGCCGTTGATGTTCAGCGCGGGGGCAATGCGATCTTCATGGATGACCCCGAGGGCAATAGTTTCGAGATTTTCTTCGACCCTACGCGTTTCATACCTCCGCCGCGCCGGGGTGACGGCTGACCGCTAGGGCGCTGCGCTCCATCCACTTCCTGCCATTCAAGCGGGGCGGGCTGATCGCCAAAGGTGGTCGTGTGGCGGGGCGGGTTTGCGCACGCCAGCAAGCGTCGCACCCCCACCCCCAACCCCTCCCCACGGGGAGGGGGGATGCGACGTCACCCCCAGGGCGTGACCAGATATTTCTCGCCGGTCTTCATCTGGCGATAATCGGTGATCGCGGGTTTCTCCAGCATCTCTTCGAGCGTCACCTTGGCCTTGTAATGGCTGGCAAAGGTGGTGGTGAGGTTCTGCTGCACGCGGGTGCGCATCCGCACCACGGTTTCCATGCCCACGCGCTGGAGGAACGGGGTCAGCAGCCAGCCCGAAATGCTCCATTGCAGCCCGTAGGACGGCGTCAGGATGGTCGGCGACAGGTCGAGCCGCCCGTACATATACATCTTCTTGTCCTGGTTCGAACCATAACGCGAAAACTCGCTCATCTGGGATGCCGCGACCTGTTCCATCGCCTTGAGCACGCCGTCAGACGCCTGCCCCCCGCCAATCGGATCAAAGCCGAGGAACGCGCCGGTTTCCTTGATCGCGGCGCGCAGGTCGGCCATGTAGGTCGGGGCGGACGAGTTCACCACATATTGCGCGCCCTGCGATTTCAGCAGCTCGGCCTGTTCGTCCTTGCGCACGATATTGACCAGCTTCATCCCGTCCTCGATGCAGATGCGATTGAGCATCTGGCCAAGATTCGATGCGGCAGCGAGGTGGATGATCGCCGAATGGCCTTCCAGCTTCGCGGTTTCTACAAACGCCAGCGCGGTCATCGGGTTGACGAAGCTTGACGCGCCCGCTTCGCACGAATTGTCGCCCAGCGGCAGGCACATCATCGCATCGGCAATCGCATATTGGCTGAATGCGGTGCCCGGAACGCAGGCGACGCGCGTTCCCATCAGCGCCTTGGCCATGTCGGAATCACCGCAAGCGATCACGGTGCCCGCGCCTTCGTTGCCCGCAGGTAGACGCTGACCGTGGCGGCCTTTCTGGCCCGACAGGAACGGTTCGGGCATGGTCGCGACGACCTTGCCGGGGGAATATTCCGCCGTCTCGAAATCGGCCGCACTGGTCAGCAGCGCAAGATCGGACGGGTTGATCGGCGCGGCTTCCATCTTCACCAGCACCTGATTGCCGGTGGGCGCGGGGAAGGTGCCTTGCGCCACTTCGAGCGTCAGTTTGCCGTCGGCGGTAAGGGTGGTGAAAAGCTGCTTTCCAGTGGTGGTCATGATCGTTCCTCGATTTCGTCAGTGCATCGTCATTGCGAGGAGCCGCAGGCTCCGCGGCAATCCAGCTCTGTGGCTGGGTTGCTTCGCTACGCTAGCAATGACGGCATGGCTAGGGTGACGTTGGGTAAACCGCCTCAACAAAATACAGCCCCTGCGATGGCGCGTTAAGCCCCAATGCACCGCGATCACGCGCGGCAAGCGCAGCGGCGAGGCGGGCCTCGTCCCATGTCCCGGTGCCCACCAGTTTCAGGCACCCGACCATTGAGCGCACCTGATGATGCAGAAAGCTGCGCGCGGCGGCGTGGATATGCACTTCCTCGCCAATTCGCTCGACGCTCAGCAGATCGAGCGTCTTGACCGGATCGGCGGCCTGACAATGGACCGATCGGAAGGTGGTGAAATCATGCCGCCCGACCAGCACCTGCGCGGCGCGGTGCATCGCTGCGGCATCCAGCGGCGTTGCCACCTGCCACGCCCGGTCGC
>JBGSKN010000264.1:0-19365 GCA_041741215.1 Erythrobacter sp.
GCGCGGCGCGGCGGTGACGGTGTCGCTGACGGGCAGCACTTCAAGGCAGTCGCCGCACTTGGCGCCGATGCGCTTGAATTCGGCCAGCCCCCAATCCACCGCCGCGCCGATGCCGCGCACGGGATCGTCCTGCGATGACAGCGTGTGGCGCGTGCCGAAGCTGACGAGTTTTTCGACATCGCCGCGCAGCCGCTCTTCGGAGACGCTGTCGGCAGGATGCTGCTGCGCGGCGAGCGGGGCGGCGAGAAAGGCGGCGAGCAGAAGAGCGCGTTTGATCATGCGCGCAGGTGTTGCCGGAACTCAGGCACAATGCAACCTTGGTGAGTCCCCGCGCAGGCGGGGATCTCAGGCTATGACACCCAATTCCGCGTGGAGGCCCCCGCCTTCGCGGGGGCGCGCCAGATGGGCTAGTAGGCGCGCGCCACCAAAATGCGCTCCACCGCTGGTTCGCCAGTGAAGATGCAGGTACCAGTGGCCGCATCGCCGCCGCGTGGCACGTTGCGGATGGTGAGCTTCAGCGCCTTCAGCTTTTCGACCACGGCATTGAGCGCCCCGCCGGTCGGTCTGGCCCATTCGACCTCGACCCATCCGGGGTATTTTCCTCCGTTTTCAAAGTGATCGACCACCGAAGGCCAATCAGCGACGCCGCGCGTGATGTTCGCGTCCCGCCGGGTGCGGGCTTCGTCATACAGCGACAGCTGAATGGCTTCGAGCAATCCTGGTGCCTCTGCCACAAATGCTTGGTGCGCCGGGTAGGCGAAAGCGGGCTTGCCATTCTCCGCGTTCCAAAGCTGATCGCGGCGCAGCACCGCCAGCTTGCCCTCGGCCATGTCGCGCGGGCCGACCTCGATTATCACAGGCGCGCCTTTGCGCACCCAATCCCAGCGCTTGGCCGCAGCCTTGCCGGGTTTGGTGTCGAGCAGCACGCGAACCTTCTCGCCCAGCGCAAACTGCCCTGCCAGCGCGGCGCGCACGCCCTCGCAATAGGCCAGCAATTCTGCATCCTCAGGCGCCTCGCGCAGCATCGGGATGATGACAATTTGCTGCGGCGCAATCGCGGGCGGCACGCGCAAGCCGTCATCATCGCCGTGGGTCATGATTACCGCGCCGATCAGCCGGGTCGAAACGCCCCAGCTGGTGGTGTGACAGAATTGCTGGGCACCCGCGCGATCCTGAAACTGGATACCCGTCGCGTGCGCGAAATTGGTGCCGAGATAGTGCGAGGTGCCCGCCTGCAACGCCTTGCCATCCTGCATCATCGCTTCGATCGACCAGGTTTCGACCGCGCCGGGGAAACGTTCATTTTCGGGCTTCTCGCCCGCAATTACCGGCAGAGCGAGATCACCTTCGGCGCAGGCGCGATACATTTCCAGCGCGCGGTGCGTTTCAGCCAGCGCATCTTCGCGGTTCTCGTGCGCCGTATGGCCTTCCTGCCAGAGAAACTCGCTTGTGCGCAGAAACATCCGCGTGCGCATTTCCCAGCGCACCACGTTGGCCCACTGGTTGGTCAGCATCGGCAGATCGCGCCAGGACTGGATCCAGCGCGCCATTGCATCGCCGATGATCGTTTCGGATGTGGGGCGCACCACCAGCGGTTCTTCCAGCTTGGCAGCAGGATCGGGGATCAATCCGCCCTTTCCGTCCGAAATCAGCCGGTGGTGGGTGACGACCGCCATTTCCTTGGCGAAGCCTTCGACGTGTTCGGCTTCGCGCGTGAAATTGGCGAGCGGGATGAACAGCGGGAAGTAACAGTTCTGCACGCCCGCGGCCTTGATCCGGTCATCCATCAACCGCTGGATGCGTTCCCAGATGCCGTAGCCCCACGGCTTGATAACCATGCAGCCGCGCACGCCGGATTCCTCGGCAAGATCAGCGGCGCTGATAACTTCCTGATACCATTTTGAAAAATCATCTTCACGCTTGACTGAAAGCGCGTGGCGGATCTGGGACACGGGTTTAATCCTGACTGAACTGGCACGGCGATGCGCCGCAAGCGCGCTCCGATTGCGCTATTTGCTCAAATCGTCCAGCTTCTTTTGCATGGCTGCCATCTGTTCGCGCAGCCGGGCCAGTTCATCCCTGGTATCGCTCGACGAAGGAGCGGCTTTGCTCTTTGGCTTGACCACACCGGGCAACAGGGCATCGGCCGCCGCGCGCATCACGGCGATGTTGGTTTCGTGGATCGCGGCGAACGGGCTTGCGCTCATCCCTTTTTCAAAGGCTTCGCGGATTTTGGACTGGTTTTCGCGGAAATTGACCATGCTGGCTTCAAGGTAGGATGGCATCAGCGCCTGCATCGAATTGCCGTACATCCCGATCAACTGGCGCAGGAAGCTGACGGGCAGCATCTGCCCGCCATTGGATTCTTCATCCATGATGATCTGGGTCAGGATCGAATGCGTGATGTCATCCCCGCTCTTGGCGTCAAGCACCTGAAATTCGACATTATCGCGGACCATCTTGGCCAGATCATCGAGCGTGATGTAGCTTGACGATGAGGTGTTATACAGCCGCCGATTGGCGTATTTCTTGATAATGATGGCATCGCCTGCTTCGCCCGATGCTGCTTTTGCTCTGCCAGCCATTGTGTTTGTTGATCCTGTTGGATGATCCCGGAAAAACTCACCTTAGCACCTGCACAAGCTGCGGTGCAATATCGCCCCCGCATACAGATCAGCTTCGGCGCAGACGCGGGCCGATGCTGGTCAGCATTTCATATGGCGACAGCGCATTTTGCTGCGCGGCATCGGCGATATTCCACGGCACTGTCAGCCAGTCTCCGGCGGAAAGATCGGGCGCCGAGGTGAGATCGACCACCACCATGTCCATCGCTACCTTGCCGAGGATGGGCAGACGGCGGCCCTGATGGCTGAACGCATTGCCGGGGCCGCGGCTGCGCAGGAATCCGTCGGCATAGCCCATCGCGGCAGTGCCCACCCGCATCGGCGCAGGCGCGGTGAAGGCGGCGTTGTATCCGACCGTGTCCCCGCTGCAGAGCATCCGGGTTTGCAGGATTGCAGCTTCGACCAGCGCGACCGGGCGGATCAATCCGGCGAGTTCGCCGCGCGGAACCCCGCCATAAAGCGCAAGGCCGGGGCGTGTAAGATCAAGGGCATAGCCTGCGCCAAGCGCGATCCCGGCGCTGTTGGCGAGGCTTAAACGCTGATGCGGAACCAGCGCAGAAATGCCCTGCAAAGCAGCGAGTTGGCGCAGATTCATCGGGCTGTCTTCATCCGCGCAGGCAAGGTGGCTCATCAGAATATCGACCGCAAGCGCCGCAATTCGCGGGTCGCTTGCCTCGTCCGGAGCGATGCCGAGGCGGTTGATGCCGGTATCGATCATCAGGTGGCAGCGACCTCCTCCGCCTAGGCTCCACAACGCGGCCTGCTCCAGCGAATTGATCACCGGAACCACGCCCGTGGCCCTTGCATAGGCGCAGTCAACCTCTGTCAGAACGCCATGCAAAACAGCGATTTGCTGCGATGGAACGTGGCGTGCAACGGCCGCCACCTCGCTCCAATGCGCGACAAAAAAAGTCTCACACCCCGCATCGCGCAGCACCGGAACGCAGGCATCGACCCCCAGGCCGTAGCAGTCCGCCTTGACCGCAGCCCCGGTTTCAGCGCCGACCGAGAGCGCATCAAGCGCCCGCCAATTGGCGGCAAGCGCCCCCCTATCAACGGTCAAGCGCAGGCTAGCAGGGGGCAAAACCGGCCTGCCATTCGTTACCCCGTCAATCATCGACGAAATCTTTGGGCGGCCCGTCAGCGATGCCCCACCACGCCACTACCAGGCCAAATCCGACGACGATGACAGTATACCACAGCCCCGAATAAATATCGCCGGTGCGGGCCACAATCACACCGGCAATCAGCGGCAGGAAACCGCCAAGATAGCCTGCGCCGATGTGGTAGGGAATAGACATTGATGAATAGCGGATGCGCGGCGGGAACATTTCCGACAGCAGCGCCGCAACCGAGCCATAGGTCAACGCCGAAAGCATCCCCAGCGCAAGCAGCACGCCGACGATCCCGATCAGGTTGGCAGTGGCGGGGCGCTGCTTGGCGAAATCAAACCCATATTCTTTCAGCGCCGCATGAATCCCCGTCCGCCGCGCTGCGCCGTCATCGAACCACGCCGGATCAATCGCAACCGGATTGCCCCCTGCGGTCAGCGTCGCGGTGTCGCCGGGCATCAAGGTATAGGGCACGCCCGAGGCGGTCAGCGTTTCGAGAACCTTGCCGCAATCGGTCTGTTCGCGCTGGAACAATTCGGCGAAGGGATCGGTCTGGCACTGCGGCCCGCTGACCACAATCGGGGTGCGAGACGCCGCATCGGCCAGCGCGGGGTTGGCAAGACTGCCCATCATCCAGAACAGCGGGAACAGCAGCGCCAGCGCCGCCACCGCGCCGATGATGATCGGCTTCTTGCGCCCCACCCGGTCAGACCATTTGCCCACCGCCACATAAAAACCCATCGAGATCAGGCCTGATACCAGCAGGATCAATTCGACGGTCAGATCATCAACATGCATCGGCCCGCGCAGAAAGCTCATCCCGGAAAAGAACGCGGTGTACCAGATCGTTGTCAGGATGCCGGTGATGCCGAACAGCGCGACAAAGATGCGCTTGCGATTGCCGGGATAGGTGAAGCTTTCAACAAACGGGTTTCCGGCAGTCTCACCCGCTTCCTTCATCGCCTGGAACACCGGGCTTTCCGACAGTTTGAGCCGCATCCACAGTGAAATCACCAGCAGCGCGATCGACAGCAGGAATGGCACACGCCAGCCCCACTCTTCAAACGCTTCTTCCGGGATCAGGAACCGGCAGGACAGCACGACGATGATCGACAGCACAAAACCGCCGACCACGCTCGCCTGGATAAAACTGGTGTAAAACCCGCGCTTTTCGGGCGGTGCGTGTTCGGCAACATAGATCGCCGCTCCGCCATATTCACCGCCCAGCGCCAGCCCCTGAAGGATCCGCAGCAATATCACGATGATCGGCGCGGCAATGCCGATGGTGTCAATTGTCGGGATAAATCCGACCCCGGCGGTGGCAATGCCCATCAGCGTTACGGTGACAAGGAAGGTGTATTTGCGCCCCAGCCTGTCACCCAGAAACCCGAACAATACCGCGCCAAGGGGGCGAAAGGCGAACCCGACGGCGAAGGTTGACCACACCAGCAGCAGGCCCAGCGTATCATTATCAGTGGCGTAGAACGCATCCTTGAGGATGTAGGCGAGCGTGCCGTAAATGAAAAAATCATACCATTCGAAGATGGTGCCAGCGCTGGATGCGCCGATCACCAACCGGATTTCCTTATCGCTCGGTTCGCGATCGCTAAGCGCCTGCGCTTCCGCCATGTTTTTCCATCCCCTTCGCCCAGCTTTTGCCGCGGCCTTATGGTTCAACCCCTAGCCGCAGGCTGCGCAGCTTGAAAGCGCCATGCATGCAGCCTTCCACGGCAACAGCAAGGCCCCGTGGCGGCCAGGATGTTCGCGCGCGGGCGCCAGAACGTCCATTCCGGGCCACTGCGGAAGCTTGTCTGCGCCTGCCAGCCAGCGTTCCAGCGCATCGGTTGTGGCAGCGATGGTGCCTGCGTCAGTGCCTGCTGCACCTTCGGCCAGCAGCGCCGCCGATGCCTGACCGATGGCACAGGCGCTTACCTGCATCCCGACCGCAGCGATTCGCCCATGCTGATCCAGCGCCAATCCGATCGTCATGACACTGCCGCAGATGCGCGATCTGGTTTCGGCCTGCAAGGGCAGCGCCGGATCGAACGGGAACCGCGCCAGCCCGGTCGCCAGGCCAAGCAGCGCGGGCGAATAAAGCTTCGCCGGGCGCGTTGCGGTCATGGCGATCAGCCCGCAGCCTTTGCTGCGGCGGCTTCCTGCGCTTCGGATTCGCGGCGCAATTCATCGCGTCGCAGTTCAATCATCGGCAGCAAATCACGTGAAAACGCATCGGCGGCAGGATAGGTGCGCGCGGTGGTTATCCAGACCGGCCGCCCTTTGTAGCCCCACGATTGGTCAAACCCGATTGCCAGCAGCGAAAACGCGAAAATCGCGATCAGCACGCCCTTGACCGCACCAAATCCGAATCCGAGCACCCGGTCTACCGGGCCGAGGATCGCTCCGTCCGATGCGGCGCTCGCATTGCCGGTAATCACCTTCATCGCCGCATAGGGGATCAGCAACAGCAGCACGAAAGCCAGCAGCGGTGTTGCCGGTTCGGTGTTGTAGAGATGACGCAGCCCGTCGGTCAGCACCGGATGCAAGAAGTGGAGCGCGACCGCTGCCATGATCCAAGATGCGAGCGACAGCACTTCCTGAACCAATCCGCGCATGAATCCGCCGGTGGCAGCAACGCCAATGATAATCAGGATCAGGATGTCCAATGCGGTCATGGCCGATACGATTATGCGTTACCCATCACCTGGTCAACGAGGTTCGCCAATTGTCCCAATCCGCGAAACTCCGCCCCCGGCGCGTCGGTAGCCGCGCCGACTGGACCATAGCAGCGGGCAAAGCCCAGCTTTGCCGCTTCGCGTAGCCGCAATGGGGCGTGCGCCACCGGACGAATCTCGCCCGCCAGCGACACCTCACCAAACCATGCCGCCTTTTCCGGCAGGGGCCGGTCGGCCAGCGCAGAAATCAACGCTGCGGCCACGGCAAGGTCAGCCGCCGGATCGGTCAGGCGGTATCCCCCGGCGACGTTGAGATAGACTTCGGCAGAGCTGAAATTCAATCCGCAGCGCGATTCGAGCACCGCGAGCAGCATCGCCATGCGTCCGCTATCCCAGCCCACCACCGCGCGGCGCGGGGTTGCGCCCGATTGCAACCGCACGATCAGCGCCTGAATTTCCACCAGCACCGGCCGCGTTCCTTCCAATGCCGGGAAAACCGCACTGCCCGCCAGAGGCGTTTCGCGGCCCGACAGGAACAGCAGCGATGGATTGGCGACTTCCTCCAGCCCTTCGCCCGCCATCGCGAACACGCCGATTTCATCGACCGCGCCAAACCTGTTCTTTAACGCGCGCAGGATGCGGTATTGGTGGCTGCGTTCCCCCTCAAAACTCATCACCACATCGACCATGTGTTCGAGCACGCGCGGCCCGGCTATCGTGCCATCCTTGGTGACATGGCCGACCAGCACCACCACGCAGCCGGTTTCCTTGGCATAGCGGATCAGTTCGAGCGCGCAGCCACGCACCTGGCTGACCGTGCCGGGCGCGCCTTCGATTGTGTCGGAATGCATCGTCTGGATCGAATCGATCACCAACAGCGCGGGCGGGTCGCCCTGCCCCAGCGTCGTCAGGATATCGCGCACCGATGTTTCCGATGCGAGCCGGATCGGCGCATCGGCCACGCCCATGCGGCTGGCGCGCAGCCGCACCTGGCCAGCGGCCTCTTCACCGCTGACATAAACCACATCATTGCCGGATCGCGCGATGGTGGCCGCGCACTGAAGCAGCAAGGTCGATTTGCCGATCCCCGGATCGCCGCCGATCAGCACCGCGCTGCCCGGCACCAGCCCGCCGCCCAGCGAACGATCAAATTCCGCCATCCCGGTCGATTTGCGCACCGGAAGCTTTGTCGGCGCATTGAGCGGTTCGAACATCACCGCCCGCCCGCCGCGCGACAGATCGTGTTTTTGTGAAAAGACCGTGGCCGGAACATCCTCCGCCAGCGTGTTCCATTCGCCACAATCCGCGCATTGCCCCTGCCAGCGCGGAGCAACCGAACCGCATGCCTGACACACATAACGCTTTTTCGATTTAGCCATGCGTGATTCTGTAACCAGAACAGATAAAGAACGCAATTGCATTGGGAAGCCATTGCACGTTAGGAACCCCTTCATGCGCCAAAAAGAACTCCGCCTTGCCCTTGTCTGCTACGGCGGTGTCAGCCTGGCGGTATATATGCACGGCATCACCAAGGAAGTGTGGCACCTCGCCCGCGCGAGCCGGGCGTTCCATGATCCCGCTGATATGAAATTGGGCGGGGTAGCGGCGGCCTATCGCGATTTTCTCATGGAGATCGAGCGCGATCACGGCCTGCGGCTGAGGGTGCTGCCCGATATCCTCACAGGGGCGAGCGCGGGCGGAATCAACGCGGTGTTCCTGGCGCAGGCCATCCATTCAGGCCACAGCCTTGAACCGCTGACTGATCTGTGGCTGGAAAACGCCGATGTCAGCAAGCTGACCGATCCCGATGCCGAACCGATGTGGCGTTATGCCAAGTTCTGGGCGCAGCCGATTGCCGAATGGTTCTTGCGCAGACCGGGCAATGCGGTGAACGCCACCGTCTCGCCCGAAACCCGCGCAGAGGTGCGGCGCAAGGTCTCGCGCTTTGTGCGCGGGCGCTGGTTCAGCCCGCCGTTTTCGGGTGAGCGGTTTTCGGGGATGCTTTATGAGGCCTTGGTAAAGATGGCTGAGGTTGGCGATGGCATCGCGTTGCTTCCGCCCGGCTATCCGGTCGATCTGGCTGTGACAGTCACCGATTTTCGCGGCCATGCCGAAACCCTGAAGCTCAATTCTCCGCCGCAGGTTGAGGAAACCGAACACCGCTTGCCGATCTGTTTCCGCGCGCGGGTTGGCGAAGATCCGGACATGGGCCTTGCCGACCGGCTCGAACTTGTGCTCGCCGCGCGCGCCACGTCGAGCTTTCCGGGCGCATTTCCTCCGCTTACTCTTGCCGAGATTGACCATCTGGCCGAAACCGAAAGCCATCACTGGGCATCACGAGAGGCCTTTCTGGGTCGGATCATGCCGGTTCATGTTGAGCGTGGCTCGGTTGACGAGGTTGCGCTGATCGACGGATCAGTGCTGGTCAACGCGCCGTTCGGAGCCGCGCTTGCCGCAATGCATGGCCGCCCGGCCCAGCGCGAAATCGACCGGCGGTTCGTCTATATCGACCCGCGCCCGGATGGTGGCGGCATCGATCCCGGCACCCGCACGCGCGAAGTGGGCTTTTTCGGCGCGATCTTCGGTTCGCTATCCACCATCCCGCGCGAACAGCCGATCCGCGATGATCTGGAACGCATCGCCGCGCAATCGCGCGATGCGGCGCGGCAGACGCGGATCGTGATGGATTTGCAGGGCGATATCGACCTCGCGGTGGAAAAGCTGTTCGATTACACCTTCCTGCTCGCCCGGCCCACGCCCAAGCGGCTCGCGGGGTGGCGGGCCAAGGCGCAGCAGGCCGCCGCCGAACGCGCGGGATACGCGTTTGGCGCCTATGCTTTAACCAAATTCGAAGGCATCCTCGATCAACTTGCGCGGTTGACGCTGAAAGCCTCCGGGCAAGCGCAGGGCGATCCTGCGCCGATCATTCACGCCTTGCGCGGAGAGCTTGAGGCGCGCGGGCTTGATCGGCTGACCGATGCCCAGGGCGGCGCACACCCTGACGCGATCACATTTTTCCGCGCGCATGACATCGGCTTTCGTATCCGCCGCCTGCAATTGCTGGCGCGCAAGCTGGCGCGTGACTGGCAGCCTGACCCCGATATTTCCGACGATGCGATCGACCTTGCGCGCGACCGGATCTACGAGATTCTCGCGCTCTATTACCGCGCGGACGATGGCGTAATGCAGTCGTCCCGGTTCGCGCAGCTTGCTGCCGACGCGCGGCAAGCCCCTGGCGCGGTGCTCGATTTCCTCGCCGCAGAACGCCTGCTGCCGGCAACCGATCTGGCCGCCGAAGAAATGCTGATCGATGCGCTGGAAGATATGCCCAAAAACCTCAAGCGGCGGTTGTTGCTGACCTATCTGGGCTTTCCGTTTTACGATGTCGCCACGCTCCCCCTGTCACGGCGAGAGGGGCTGGATGAATTCAACCCGGTCAAGATCGATCGCATCTCGCCAGAAGACGCGCGCTCGATCCGCGAAGGCGGCACGGCGGCAACATTGCGCGGGATCGAGTTTTATAATTTCGGCGCGTTCTTCAGCCGGGATTATCGGGAGAACGATTACTTGTGGGGGCGTTTGCACGGGGCGGAGCGGATGATCGATCTGGTCGCTTCAACCGTGACCGGCGGCGCCCCCCATGATGCCATTGCCGGTGCCAAATGCGCGGTATTCCTCGCCATTCTGGACGAGGAGGAGGGTTCTGGACGCTGCGGGCGCGGACTGATCAACCAGATCCGGCTCGAAGTGCGCGCGCGGATGGGTTAGATCGCCCGGCCTGCTGTGGTCAGCCCCCGAAGGCGTCCTTGAGCTTGGCCAGGAAGCTGCGGCTTTCGGGGCATTCATCCCCGGTTTCGGTGGCGCGGAATTCTTCGAGGATTTCGCGCTGCTTGCGGGTCAGCTTGGTCGGGGTTTCGACCGCGATTTCAACCACCAGATCGCCCCGCCCGCGCCCTTGCAGCACCGGCATCCCCGCGCCGCGAATCCGCAACTGCTTGCCCGACTGAATCCCTGCCGGAATGTCGAGCCGATTGGTTGAACCATCCAGATCGGGAATCTCCACACATCCCCCAAGCGTCGCGGTGGTAAAACTCACCGGGATGCGGGTGGCGAGCGTGGTGCCATCGCGTTCAAATACCGCGTGCGGCGTGACGTGCAGGAAAATATACAGATCACCCGAAGGCGAACCGCGTTGCCCGGCCTCCCCCTTGCCCGAAAGACGGATGCGGGTGCCGGTATCGACGCCTGCGGGAATATCGACCTTCAGCGTCTGGGCCTTGTCCAATCGCCCTTCGCCCCGGCAATCGCGGCAGGGGTTTTCGATCAGGCTGCCGCGCCCGTTGCAGGTTGGGCATTGCCGCTCAACCACAAACAGGCCCTGTTTGGCGCGCACACTGCCCATGCCGTGACACAGGTTGCATTTGCGTTCGCTGGTGCCGGGGGAGGCACCGCTGCCATCGCAGGTGTCGCAAGCCTGCGAAACTTCGATTTCGATTTCGGTCGATTTGCCGTGGAACGCCTCTTCCAGCGTGACCTGCATGTCATAGCGCAAATCTGCGCCGCGCCGGTTCTGCTGACGCTGCGCGCCGCCGCCAAATGCGCTGCCGAAGATGGTTTCAAAAATATCGCCGATATCGGCAAAATCGCCGCGACCCCCAAAACCACTGCCACCGCCGCCGTTCATCCCCTGGGTGAATGCCTGATGGCCGTAGCGATCATAGGCGCTGCGCTTTTGCGGGTCTTTGAGGCAATCATAGGCTTCGTTGATCGCCTTGAACTGCGCCTCGCACGCGGCATCGCCCGGATTGCGGTCCGGGTGGAACTTCATCGCAAGTTTGCGATAGGCGCTTTTCAACGTCGCCCCGTCAGCATCGCGGGCGCATTCGAGCGTCTGGTAATAATCAATCTGGGCGCTGGACATGGTCTTGACCTATTCCCCGTGACCACCGCCCGCCGCCGCGCCGGATGGATGATCCGGTCGCAGCGGCAGGTCAGCGGGATGCATCGGGGGTTAGCCCTTCTTGTCTTCATCAACCTCGGAGAATTCGGCGTCGACGACTTCTTCGTCAGCCGCGGTTTCGTCCGCCGCTGCGGGTTCGCCGTCGGGGCCTGCTGCCTGCTGGCTTTCGTAGATCTGCTGACCCATCTTCATTGCCGCTTCGGTCAGGGCTTGCGCCTTGGCATTGATGTCATCGGCGTCGCCGCCTTCAAGCGCGGTCTTGGTCGCCGCGATGGCTTCTTCGACGGCGGTCTTGGTTGCGGCGTCGATCTTGTCGCCATGTTCGATCAATTGCTTTTCGGTCGCGTGGATCAGGCTGTCGGCCTGATTGCGGGCTTCGGCAGCGGCGCGCCGTTTTTTGTCTTCCTCGGCAAACTTTTCGGCATCCTTGACCATCTGATCAATGTCATTGTCGGTCAGACCCCCCGATGCCTGAATCTTGATCGTCTGTTCCTTGCCGGTGCCCTTGTCCTTGGCCGCGACGCTGACGATGCCGTTGGCGTCGATATCAAAGGTGACTTCGATCTGCGGCACACCGCGCGGGGCTGGAGGAATACCGATCAGGTCGAAATTGCCGAGGATCTTGTTATCCGCCGCCATTTCGCGTTCGCCCTGATAGACCTTGATCGTGACCGCGTTCTGATTGTCTTCGGCGGTCGAATAGGTCTGGGTCTTTTTGGTCGGGATGGTGGTATTGCGGTCAATCATGCGGGTGAACACCCCGCCCAGCGTTTCAATGCCGAGCGACAGCGGCGTCACGTCGAGCAGCAGCACGTCCTTGACATCGCCCTGCAACACGCCCGCCTGAATGGCTGCGCCCATGGCGACGACTTCATCGGGGTTGACGCCGGTATGCGGCTTGGTGCCGAAGAACTGTTCAACCACTTCGCGCACGCGCGGCATCCGGGTCATCCCGCCGACCAGGATCACTTCGTCGATCTGATCTTTGGAGATACCAGCGTCTGCCAGCGCTTTCTTGCACGGATCAAGCGTGCGCTGGATCAGCGCATTGACCATCTTTTCCAGATCGGCGCGGGTGATGGTTTCCACCAGATGCAGCGGGGTGGTGCTGCCACCTTCCATGCGCGCGGTGATGAACGGCAGGTTGATTTCGGTCGAAGCGGCGCTCGACAATTCGATCTTGGCCTTTTCGGCCGCTTCCTTAAGCCGCTGGAGCGCGAGCTTGTCGGTCTTGAGGTCCATCGCCTCCTTCTTCTTGAAGGCATCAGCCAGATATTCGACAATCGCATTGTCGAAATCTTCGCCGCCAAGGAAGGTATCGCCGTTGGTCGATTTCACTTCAAACACGCCGTCCCCGATTTCGAGGATCGAGATATCGAAGGTGCCGCCGCCAAGGTCATAGACGGCGATGGTCTTGCCTTCGTTCTTGTCCATCCCATAGGCGAGCGCGGCTGCGGTCGGTTCGTTGATGATGCGCAGCACTTCAAGGCCCGCAATCTGCCCGGCATCCTTGGTCGCCTGACGCTGGGCATCGTTGAAATAGGCGGGAACGGTAATCACCGCCTGCGTCACGGCTTCGCCAAGATAGCTTTCGGCGGTTTCCTTCATCTTTTGCAGGATGAAAGCGGAAATCTGCGACGGGCTGTAATCTTCACCGCCCGCATTCACCCAGGCATCGCCATTCTTGCCCTTGGTGATGGTATAGGGGACGAGTTCCATGTCTTTCTTGGTCAACGGATCTTCGAACCGGCGACCGATCAGGCGCTTGATCGCGAACAGGGTATTGTCGGGATTGGTCACCGCCTGACGTTTGGCCGGCTGCCCGATCAGGCGCTGGCCATCCTTGGTGAAGGCGACGATTGACGGCGTGGTGCGCGCGCCTTCCGAATTTTCAATCACCTTGGGTTTGCCGCCATCCATGACTGCAACGCAGGAATTGGTGGTGCCGAGGTCGATACCGATTACTTTACCCATGTTTACCCCATCCATCTGGACAATTGTTGGACACCGCGTCGATGCGATTCCCCGTCATGGGCAAAGCGCGTTGGCGGCTCGATTGTGAGCGCGATATAGGTGCGGTTTCGCTTGGCACAAGAGACCGCGCGCCCTAGTTTTGCGGGCATTCCACAAGGGAGACAGTTGAAGTGACAATGATGAAGCGTGCCGCTCTTGCAACTTTGGGGGTGATGAGCCTGTTCGCCCTTGCCGCCTGCGCAGGCGAGGCAGAGGCACCGGCAAGCGAGGCCGAGGCACCGGCAAACCCCACCCTGACGATCGATAATGCGCGGCTGGTGCTCGCGCCGGTCGCGGGCAATCCGGCGGCGCTTTATTTCGACCTTTCCTACAGCGGGCCGCCATCCCTAACGATCGACAGCATTGCGGTTGAAGGAGCGGGAATGTCGATGATTCATCAGACGGCTGAAAAGAACGGCGCGATGACGATGACGCAGGCCGCGCCGGTCGCGCTCATCAATGGGGAAAGCGTCGTGTTCGCTTCGGGCGGAATGCATGTGATGGCGATGCAGCCATCTGCCGACTGGAAGGCGGGGGGCAGGGTCAATGTCACCCTCACCCTGTCGGACGGCACCGCCGATATTTTTGCGGCCGACGTGCGCGCCGCAGGGGAAGAACGCTGACCGCTTCCGGCGTAACCGCGCATGCCTGCCCGGTCGGCGGGGAGCGGGGGCTGACTTGCGGTGAGGTCGCGCTTGCCCGCAGCATGTTTGGCGATGCGATTGACTATGCCTCGGTGCGCATCCGGCGGCGCAAGTTCTTTGCGTTCCACCCGCGCCGGGTGACGATGGCCCCGCGCGGCCACCTGCACTTTCATCCGGACGCGCGCCATTATTGCGATGATTTTGCCACCGCGTCGCTTCAGCTACAGGCGCATTTCATCCACGAAATGGTGCATGTGTGGCAGGTGCAGACGCGCGGGCAATGGCATCTGGTGCTGCGCCGCCACCCGTGGTGTCGTTATGATTATGCGATCAAGCCGGGTTGGCGGCTGACCCAATACGGGATCGAACAGCAGGCCGAGATTGTGCGCCACGCGTTTCTGCTGCGGCGGGGTGCCAGCGTTTCCGGCGCGCCTACGCTGGCGACTTATGCCGCGATTTTGCCCTTCGTGAGCTGACGCAGGCGAATCAATCCGCCGCCTTCGCCACAGCCACCATCGCGGCGCGCAGCAACCGGTCCTTGATCATCCAGCCCGCCTGCATCTCCGATACAACGGTGCCGGGTTCGTGATCGGCGCTCGGCACCTCCAGCATCGCCTGATGCTGGTTCGGGTCGAGCGGCAGGCCGACCGCGGCGATGCGGGTGATGCCGTGGCTGGCGAACACTTTCTCCAGCTCGCGCTGGGTCGCCTCGATCCCGAACACCAGCCCTTTCATGCTGTCATCGGTGCGCAGGCTTTCGGGGATGGCCTCGATCGCGCGCGAAAGATTATCCGCCACGCTCAGGATATCGCGGGCAAAGCCGGTGGCGGCATAGGCGCGTGCTTCGTCCTTTTCACGCTCCAACCGGCGGCGCACATTGTGGGTTTCCGCCTTGGCGTAGAGCACATCCTGTTTGGCGCTTTCCAGATCGCGTTTGAGCGATTCGAGCGCTTCGGTCAGCGTATCAGCCTCGGCCTCATCGCCGCCCTCGCGCAATTCCTCGGGCACGCCCTTCAATTCGTCTTCAGCCGCCTGATCCAGCGGCTTTTCATTCTCGGTCATGTCGTGTGCTTCCATTCAAGCGATCAGCTTGCCCAGTGAACGGGCGGTCAGATCCACCATGGGGACAACCCGCGCGTAATTCAACCGCGTGGGGCCAATCACCCCCAGCACACCGACCACCCGCCCCTCACGATCACGATAGGGCGAGGCGATGACGGATGAGCCGGATAATGCGAACAGCCGGTTTTCGGAACCGATGAAAATGCGGGTCGCATCGGCCTCACGCGCGGAATCGAGCAGGCTGGCAACCGATTGCTTGTCCTCAAGATCTTCGAGCAGGCGGCGCACGCGTTCGATATCGCCCAGCGCTGCTTCATCGAGAAGATTGGCCGCGCCGCGCACGATCAGCACCGGGCGCGCGGCGGCATCTTCGCTCCAGACGGCCAGTCCGCGTTCAACCAGATCGCGGCTGGCGTCATCGAGCTGCGATTTGCCCGCATTGATTTCGGTGCGCATCGCCTGCGCCGCTTCGGCCAGCGTCCGGCCCGCGAGCCGCGCGGTGATGTAATTGCTCGCCTGATCGAGCGCGCTGGCGCTGATCGCGCCGCCAATCGTAACCACGCGGTTTTCGATCCCGCCATCTTCGCCCACCAGCACCGCGAGCGCGCGGCCTTTTCCATCCTGGCCTGGCCCCAGATCGACCAGATTGAACTGCACCAGCCGTTGTTCGCGGTGGGGCACCAGCACCATGCCTGCCGCACCCGACAGATCGGACAGGATCGCGGATGCCTGCGCCAAAGCCGCCTCAACCGGCCCGGCCTCGGCCAGCCGCGCTTCGATTGCGGCCTGTTCCTGCATGGTCGGTTCGGCCACGCGCATCATGCCATCGACAAATATGCGCAGGCCCGCATCGGTCGGCAGCCGCCCCGCGCTGGTATGCGGCGCGGCCAGCAAGCCGGCGGATTCCAGATCCGCCAGAACCGACCGGATCGAGGCGGGCGACAGGTTCAAGGTTCCATCGGCCGCCAGCGCCTTTGACCCGACCGGCTGCCCGCTCTCGATATATTCCTCCACCACCCGGCGAAAGATTTCGCGGGCGCGGGAGGTCAGTTCGGTGACGGGGAGCGAGGTCATTCGGCTACCTTAGTGTTTGCGCTTGCGGCGACAAGTGGCCCGCGCCTATTGGCCACCGACTCAACAAAGGAACCCCCATGCGCCCATCAGGACGCGCGCCCGATGAAATGCGCGCCATCACCATCGAAACCGGCTTTACCCGCCATGCCGAAGGATCGGTGCTGATCGGGTTCGGCGATACCAAGGTGCTGTGCACCGCCAGCATCGAACGCGGGGTGCCGCCGTGGATGCGCGGCAAAGGTGAAGGCTGGGTGACGGGCGAGTATTCGATGCTGCCCCGCGCAACCCACACCCGCGGCCAGCGTGAAGCGGCCAAGGGCAAGCAATCGGGCCGCACGCAGGAAATTCAGCGCCTTATCGGGCGTTCTTTGCGCGCCGTGGTTGATCTGCAAAAACTCGGCGAGCGGCAGATTACCCTCGATTGCGACGTGATTCAGGCCGACGGCGGCACACGGACTGCCGCGATTGCGGGCGCGTGGATTGCGCTGCGGCTGGCGATCAACGGGCTGATGGCATCGGGCGAGGTCAAGCATGATCCGATCACTGCACAAGTGGCCGGGATTTCCTGCGGGATATTCAAGGGCACTCCGGTGCTCGATCTGGATTACGACGAGGATTCCAACGCCGAGGCTGACGGCAATTTCGTGCTGCTGTCGGGCGGGCAAATCGCCGAAGTGCAGGCGACCGCAGAGGGCGCAACCTATGACGAGGAAGCCCTGCTGCGCCTGCTGCGCCTCGCGCGGATGGGCTGCGACCGGATCTTTGCGGCACAGCTGGACGCGGTGAAATGACACCCGCCCAAACTTCGTTCATGCTGAGCTTGTCGAAGCATGGTCGTGCCACCGTCCTTCGACAGGCTCAGGACGACCGAGAAAGGCATCTGCAATGACACGCCGCCTCGGCTCCGGTTCGCTGGTGATTGCCACGCACAACGCCGGCAAGCTGAAGGAAATCGGCGCGCTGCTGGAGCCGTATGGGGTGAAATGCCTGTCCGCCGGGTCGCTTGGCCTGCCGGAGCCTGCCGAAACCGGCACCACCTTTGCCCAGAACGCGCTGCTGAAAGCGCGCGCTGCGGCTGAGGCCTCGGGGCTGGCGGCGCTAGCGGATGACAGCGGGCTATCAGTGGCGGCGCTCGATGGCCGTCCCGGAGTTTACACCGCCGACTGGGCCGAACGCCAATGGTTTGAAGGCGCGCCGGGCCGCGATTGGTACATGGCGATGGGCAAGGTCGAAGGGATGCTGGCCGAACGCGGCGCCGATGTTGACCGCACGGCGGCGTTCCACTGCGTGCTCGCCGTCGCCTGGCCTGACGGGGAATATGCGATTTACGAAGGCCGCTGCGACGGCGCGTTGACATGGCCGCCGCGCGGAACGCTCGGCTTCGGCTATGATCCGGTGTTCGTGCCTGCGGGGCGCGCGCAAACCTTTGCAGAAATCGCGCCGGAGGAAAAACACGCCATCAGCCACCGCGCCGATGCTTTTGCAAAGCTGGTAGGTGAACAGTTCGGGCCACAATTAACGGCGTGAGAGACGCTCTGCCGGGGCGAGCAGGGTGCCCATCACATTGCCCGCAGGCCAATAGCGGCACACCAACACCTCGTGGTTGTGGTTGAGCGCGGTGGCGCAACCTACCTCTTGCGTATCAGGCCAGATAATCTGGGTATAATGTCCGACATCTGCCCAGCGCCGGGTGTCCGAGACATGGGGAAAAGTTCCGGGCCGAAAATCGCGCTTTTCCGCAACGAAATACGAAATCATCTGCGCCGGGGAATAACGGTCACGCGTGCCGCGCCACAGGTTTTCGCCCTGCCCGTTGCGGATGTGATCGGGGGCGTGTTCAAACGCGCGGTTTTGCGCCAGCGTGATCGCCCAGGTTTCGGCATCCGCCGCAAGCGCCGGGTTCCACGCCAAGGGGCCAAGCCCGACATCGGCGCGCGCGGCATTATGTGCGCCAAGCCAGCCCTGTTCATGCGCGGGAAGAACGGCGCGCTCTTGCCCCATTGCCGAGGTGCCTGCCATAAGCGCAGCGACGAACAAGGACCGGGCAATGATGGACAACAGGCAATTCCTCCGCAGGCATCCGGTCTATGGTCAAACGGTTAATTGGGGCTGAAGAAATTAGGTTATGGCGCGTGCGCTTTATATTCACTGGCCCTTCTGTGCGAAGAAATGCCCCTATTGCGATTTCAACTCGCATGTCCGCGCCGATGTTGATGTGGCTGCGTGGCAGGCGGCGCTGATTGCCGATATGCGCGCCGAGGCGGTGGTGGCCGGGGGAGAGCCGCTGACCTCGATCTTCTTTGGCGGCGGCACCCCGTCGCTGATGCCGCCTGCACTGGTTGCGCAATTGATCGAAGAATCGGCGAAATTATGGGGCTTTGGGAGCGATATTGAAGTCACTCTCGAGGCCAATCCGTCCTCGGTCGAGGCAGCAAATTTCGCCGCGCTGGCTGGGGCTGGCATCAACCGCGTGTCGCTTGGCGTGCAATCGTTTGATGATGCGGAATTGCGGTTTCTAGGGCGTCTGCACGGGGCCAGGGAGGCGCTGGACTCGCTCGAAACGGCGCAAGCACACTTCGGGCGGGTGAGTTTTGACCTGATCTACGCCCTGCCCGGCCACACGCCCGAATTGTGGCATGATCGGCTGAGCCGCGCGCTTGGCTTTGGCACTGGCCACCTGTCGCTGTATCAGCTGACCATCGAACCGGGCACGCGCTTTGCCAGCGATGTGCGGCGCGGGCGGCTTGTCCCGCTGGACGATGATGCGGCGGCGGGATTGTTCGATATCACGCAGGAACTGACCAGTGCCGCCGGTCTTCCCGCCTACGAAACCAGCAACCACGCCCGGCCCGGCGAGGAAAGCCGCCACAATCTCGCCTATTGGCGGTATCAGGATTACGCCGGCATCGGCCCCGGCGCGCATGGACGGCGCGGGGGTGTGGCGACGGTGCGGCACAAGAAGCCGGAAAATTTCCTCGCCGCAGCGGCGCGTCAGGGCGATGGTATCGCTGAGGCGCGCGTGCTTGCGGTGCATGAACAGGCGGCGGAGGCGCTGCTGATGGGCCTGCGGCTGACCGAGGGGGTTGATCTTGCCGCACTGCAAGTCCGCTTCGGCCTGCCGCGCGCCGGGTTGATCGAGGATGGCGCGCTAGGCCGCCTGATCGCGCTGGGCTTGATGTGGGATGACGGTGCCCGCATCGGGGT
>JBGSKN010000265.1:0-5449 GCA_041741215.1 Erythrobacter sp.
GTCGCAGAAACCGCTCAGCCGCAACCTGCCGCGCCTGCTCGTGAAGCGCCGCGCGCCGTGGCGTTTGGCGGGCGGGTTGTGCCCATCGACCGCGATCATCTGCGGGCAAACGGGTTGATCGTGCCCGAAGACCCGGTCACCGCGCTGCTCGAAGAATTCCGCATCGTCAAACGCGAGCTGCTCGCCGATGCACGCGCGGGCGATACCCCGCTGGCGCGCCGGATATTGGTGTGTTCGCCGCATCAGGGAGAGGGCAAGACCTATTGCGCCGTCAATCTTGCGATTGCGCTGGCGGCCGAACGCGGGCTGGAAGTGCTGCTGGTCGATGCCGATGTGGTCAAGCCATCGATAGCGCAGCGGCTTGGCATTGAAACCGAACGCGGGCTGATGGATGCGCTTGCCGATCCTGCAATCCTGCCCGAAAGCCTGGTGATCGCAACCGATATCGCGGGTCTTTTCGTGCTGCCTGCGGGCACCGCAACATCGCTTGATGCTGAATATCTCGCCAGCGCCCGCACCGGCGAAGTGCTCGACCGGCTGACGCAGGGTGCGCCTGACCGGATCGTTATTTTCGATACGCCGCCCGCGCTTGCCGCGTCGGCTGCGGCCGAACTTGCCGCGCATGTCGGGCAGGCACTGCTGGTGGTGCGCGCGGATGAAACCAGCCGCGCCGCGCTGGAAGATGCGCAGCAATTGCTGTCGGCCTGCGGTGATATCAAATTGCTGCTCAACGCTGCGCGCTACAGCCCTTCGGGGCGACGCTTTGGCTCTTACGGGGCCAAGGGGAAATGATGACGCGTCGGCGCTCAACCTTGTCTGCATTGATCGCGGCGCTGGCTGTGGCTGTGGCGGCGGCCTTCCCGGCAGCGGCCCAGGATCAGGCACCCCAAAGCGATAACGCCGGTGCGCGCCGCGCCGCGGTGGTGCAGCCCTATATCGAAGTCGGACAGGTGCTTTCCGCAGAGCTTGCCCCCGGCAATGATGTGCTGACCTTCTCGCAGGTGGCGGTCGGGGTCGATATCAATGTGCAAGGCCGCAACAGCGGTGCTGCCGTGTCGCTGCGCTATGAGCGCAATATTGCCTATGGCGGCGACAGCGTTGATACCGACACGATCAGCGGGGTCGCGCGCGGTACGCTGGCGCTGGTTCCCAATGCGCTGAGCTTCGAAGCAGGCGGGCTGGCCGCGCGCACCCGGATCGATGGCGGCGGCGGCACGACTGCAAACCCGCTGGCGCGCGAAGATGCCGAAAGCCGGTTCTACAGCCTCTATGCCGGGCCAAGCCTCAACACCCGCGTCGGCGCGGTCGATCTGCAAGGCGTGGCACGGGTTGGCTATAACCGCTTTGAACTGGATAGGGCGCTGGTCAATCCGCAGGGCGATGTGGTCGACGTGTTTGACGATAGCGTGACCTATCTTGGGCAATTGCGCGCCGGAGTTCGCCCGGATGTTTTACTGCCCGTGGGCGTGGCGGTTACCGCAGGCGGGTTTCAGGAGGATATCTCCAACCTCGATCAGCGCGTGCGCGATCTGTTTGTGCGCGGGGATATCACCTTGCCGCTTTCGCCCTCGCTCGCGCTGGTGGCGGGCGCGGGGTATGAAGATGTCGAGATTTCCAGCCGCGATGCGCTGCGCGATGCCAATGGCGCGCCCGTGATCGGTGCGGATGGCCGGTTTGTCACCGACAAAGCCGCACCGCGCCGCATTGCCTTTGATGTCGATGGACTGCTGTGGGACGTCGGCGTGATGTGGCGGCCCAGTTCGCGAACCAATCTTCAGGCGGCGGTCGGGCGGCGGTATGATTCCACCACCTATTACGGCACCTTCACCTATGTCCCCAGCCAGCGCAGCGCATTTGCGGTGTCGGCCTATGACGGGGTGAGCGGGATTGGCGGCACGCTCAATAATGCGCTTTCCGGCTTGTCGAGCGATTTCGAGGCGATCCGCAATCCGGTGACCGGCGATTTCGGCGGGCTGGTCAGCGGCACCGAAGGGCAGGCGAGCATCGGCGGGCTGGGTTCGGCGCGTTCTGCGGCGTTCCGCGGACGCGGGGTGCGGGCTTCGTATCAACGCCAGATCGGCCGCACCACGGCGGCGCTGGGCGCTGGCTATGATCGGCGCAGCTTCATTGCGGCGGCGGGCACCGTGCTGGCACCGCTCAACGGCCTGACCGATGAAAGCTATTACCTGATCGCCGGCCTGACCCGCCAGCTTGGCGAGAACGCCAATCTTTCCACCAATGCCTATGTTAACTGGTTCGATTCTGCCGGGGCCAATGGCGATGTCACCGCGATGGGGGCCTCACTGGCCTACAACCGCTCGATTACCCGGCGGCTGACCGGACGCGCCGCGATTGCGGTCGATTATTTCGACAGCGATTTCAGCGCTGAGGATTTCGCCTTTGCCACCGCGTTGGTTGGTCTGCGTTACAATTTCTGACGAGGGAGAAAAATCCTCATGTACGAGCAATATTACGGATTCAGCGGACGGCCTTTTCAGCTGACCCCCGACCCGCAGTTCTATTTTGAAAGCACCAGCCACAAGAAAGCGATGAGCTATCTTGGCTATGGCCTGTCGCAGGGTGAAGGCTTTATCGTCATCACCGGCGAGGTTGGCGCGGGCAAATCGACGCTGGTGGCGCATTTGATGGAGCGGATTGATCCAGCCGCGCTCAGCGTGGCGCAGGTCGTAACCAGCGCGCTTGATGCTGACGAAGTGGTGCATGTCGTGGCGCAGGCCTTCGGGCTTGCGGTCGAAGGGCAGGACAAGGCCAGCGCATTGGGCGCGATCGAACGTTTCCTGCAGGACGAGGCCCGCGCCGGGCGGCGCTGCCTGCTGGTGGTGGACGAATGCCAGAACCTTGATCTGAGCGCGCTGGAAGAACTGCGGATGCTGTCCAATTTCCAGCTCGGTTCGCACCCGCTGCTGCAAAGCCTGCTGCTGGGTCAGCCCGAATTTCGGCGCACGGTTGCGCATCACCCCGATCTGGAACAGCTGCGTCAGCGGATCATCGCGTCGCACCATCTCGAACCGCTCGATGCGGATGAGGTTGAAGGTTACGTGGCTCACCGGCTGGCGCAGGTCGGCTGGAGCAAACATCCCGGCTTCGAGGAAGGCCTGATTGATGCGCTCTATCGCCATACCGATGGTATCCCGCGCAGGGTCAATCAGGTGATGAACCGCCTGTTGCTGCTTGGTGCGATCGAGGAGCGCGGCGAATTGACGCTGGCGATGCTGGATGAGGTGATGGGAGAAATGACCGCCGATCAGACCCGCGGCGTTCACAGCGGCGGGGGCGATCTGAGATCAGCCCCGGCTGCTCCTGCCGATGCTGCTGCGCCTGCGTGCCCCGAAAGCCTGCCCGCCACCGAAGTCGCCGCATTGCTCGCCGACCGCGATGCGCGCACCGCCGAGCTTGAAGCTGCGATCAGCGAATTGCAGGCTGCCGGGACGGGTCAGCGCGATGAGGCGGGCTATCCACTCTCGCCCGAAGACGAACGCCGCGCCGAAGCCCAGCTTGCAGAAGCGCTCGAACGGATCGAGGCGCGGATGGAGGAGCAGGAGCAATCCTTCCGCCACGTGCTGACCATGCTGATCGAATGGCTTGAGGATGACCCATCGCGCGAGGCGGCGTGAGCCATGAACGCCCCGTTTCACCCCTTGCCTGAGCCTGAGGCGCAGGCCCCGGCCATCCCGGCAATCGTCAACGGCTTGTCGATCGATGTCGAGGATTGGTTCCAGGTCGGCGCGTTCGAAAACGTGATCGCGCGCGGCGAGTGGGAAAGCATCCGCACCCGTGTGGAAGACAATATCTACCGGGTGATCGATCTGCTTGCCGAGGCTGATGTCCGGGCGACCTTTTTCACGCTTGGCTGGGTGGCGCAGCGCCATCCCAACATGATCCGCCGGATCGCCGATGCCGGGCACGAACTTGCCAGCCACGGTTACGATCATGCGCGGGTGTTCACCTTTGATCGCCCCACCTTTGCCGAGGACATCCGCAAGGCGCGTGAAATCATCGAGGATTGCGCCGGTGTGGCGATAACGGGCTATCGCGCGCCGAGCTTTTCCATCGACCACCGCACCCCCTGGGCATTCGCTGAACTGGCCGCGCAGGGCTATGCCTATTCCAGCAGCGTCGCTCCGGTGGCGCATGATCACTATGGCTGGCCCGATGCGCCGCGGTTTGCGTTCCGCCCGGTGGCGTGGTCATCGCTGATCGAACTGCCGGTGACCACCGCAATACTGGGCGGCAGGCGGGTGGCGGCGGGCGGCGGCGGGTTTTTCCGGGTGCTGCCTTACGCCTTTTCGCGCTGGGCAATCCGGCAGGTCAACCGCGATGAAGCCCGCCCGGCGGTGTTCTATTTTCACCCTTGGGAAGTCGATCCCGATCAGCCGCGCATGCCCCATGCGCCGATGCGATCACGCCTGCGCCATTATACCGGGCTAAGCCGGATGGCGGGAAAATTGCGCGAGCTGGTGAACGAGTTTCACTGGGGCCGGATGGATCTGGTCGCCCACCACGAATCCGCGCGCGCTGATAGACTGGCGCTGTCCGACCCGCCTGCGGAATATGCCGCATGAACGCGCCGGTAAATGCCGGGCAAGCCTTGCGCATGGCGGATCTTGGCGATGCGAAAGACCTGGCCCGGATTGACCGCTTTGCCGCCGAAGCGCGCGCCAGCCTGTTCCACCGCCCGGCGTGGCTGAACGCGGTTGCGGCGGGCACAGGGCAGCGCGCGACTGGCATCGTCATGGAACGGATGGGCATCATCACCGGCTGGCTGCCGTTGACCGAAGTGCGATCACTTCTGTTCGGCAGGGCGCTGGTATCGAGCGGGTTCGGGGTTGGCGGCGGGATTTGCGCTGGCAGCGATACCGCCGCGCGCGCGCTGGCCGAAGCGGCGGCGTGTTTTGCAACTCGCGCTGGCTTTGCGACAATCGAACTGCGCGGCGGGCCAATTCCCGATGGCTGGAGCCAATGGAGTGACAAGCATTGCGGGTTTGAACGCGCGCTCGCGAACAATGACGAGGCCGAACTAGCCGCCATCCCGCGCAAGGCGCGCGCCGAAGTGCGCAAGGGTCTGGGCCTTGGCCACCGCGTCACCATCGGCCGCAGCGCCAGCGATGTTGCCGCGCATTACGCCTGTTACAGTCAAAGCGTGCGCAACCTTGGCACCCCGGTGTTTGCGCGCGCGCTGTTTACCGCGATGCTCGAAGCCTTTCCTGACAACAGCGATATCCTGACAGTGTGGGACCGCGACAGGCCGCTCGCCAGCGTGCTCAGTTTTTACCACGATGGCGCGGTGATGCCGTTCTGGGGCGGGGGCAGCCATGCGGCGCGGGCGGCGCGGGCCAACGAAGTGATGTATTACGAGCTGATGCTGCACGCCCGCAGGCAAGGCATGACGCGATTCGATTTCGGCCGATCCAAGACGGGGAGCGGGCCG
>JBGSKN010000266.1:0-14502 GCA_041741215.1 Erythrobacter sp.
GGGGTGCGCGAAGCGCAGAACCGCCGTGTGGAAGTGTCTTATGGCCCAGGTTCGGGCTTCTAAGTCGCTCGACTAATCGAAATGCATCAAGAGGGGCCGGAGCGATCCGGCCCCTTTTTTGTGCATTCAGGCGACCAGCCGCAGCCGTGCTTTGCCCTTCAGCGGCACCAACGCGACATTGTTGACCCCCTCGACCGCCGCCAACCGCTCGGCCAGATCTCCGTTGAGCACAAACCCGCCCCCCAATCGCACCTGCGCATGGCCACCCGCTGCGAGCGCAAGGCGCACCATAACCTCGCCGCTGCCGCTGCGCTGCTGTTCCTGCGCAAGATCGAGTTCGATCCGCAATTCACGCAAGGCCTCGATCGTGGCGATATCGGCGGTCAGTTGCATTGCCGTCGCCCCGCTCACCGCCGCCAGAGGCCGCGCGCCGCGCACGGTCAGGCGCGGGGGTTCATCGGGGTTGGGCGCGTCCAGTTCAACGGTCAGCAGCAGGCATTCGCCCTCCTGCCCCCAGCGTTCAAACTGCGGCACCAGCGCCTCTTCAAAACAGGCGGCAGAAAACTGGCCCGACGAATCCGAAAAATCCGCGCGCACAAAGGTGCCGCCCTTGCGGGTGCGCGCCTTGGTGATGCCTTCGACCAGCGCCGCCATCACCGCCGTGCCGCGCCCGCCCGGCGGCGCGCCTGCTTCCATCAGGCTTTGATAGGTGCGCGCGCCATTGGCCGATGCGACATCGCGATATTGCTGCACCGGGTGGGCGGAGAAATAGAACCCGAAATTCTCGCGCTCCTTTGCCATGCGTTCGGCCCGGCTCCATGCCGGGGCGGGTTGCAGCCGCAGGTCTTCGGCCACAGCCGCCTCGCCGCCGAACAACCCTGCCTGACCGCTTGACCTTTCGCGCATCGCGGCATCAGCCACCGCCATCAGCAGATCGGCATTGGCATAAAGCAGCCCGCGATCCGGTTCGAGCGCATCAAACGCGCCCGCACAGATCAGGCCTTCCAGCTGCCGCCGGTTCATCGTGCCCTGCGGCAAGCGTTCAAACAGGTCCTTGATGCTGGCAAAGGCCCCACCCGCGCTGCGTTCCGCCGCAATCGCTTCCATCGCCTTTTCACCGACATTGCGGATGCCCGCCAGCGCATAGCGCACCGCGTAACCGTGATCGGTCTGTTCAACGGTAAAGCGCGCCTCGGATGCGTTGATATCGGGCGGCAACACCTCCACGCCCCCGGCGCCGTTGGGGTAACGCCGCGCATCGTCCACAAACACGCTCAGCTTGTCTGACTGATGCAGGTCGAAACACATTGATGCGGCGTAGAATTCTTCGGGGTAATGCGCCTTCAGCCAGCCGGTCTGATAGGCCAGCAGTGCATAGGCGGCGGCGTGGGATTTGTTGAAGCCGTAGCCGGCAAACTTGTCGATCAAATCGAACAGTTCATTGGCATGTCTGGCCTGGATACCTGATACCTCGCGGCAGCCTTCGATGAAGCGTTGCCGCTGGGCGTCCATTTCGGCCTGGTTCTTCTTGCCCATCGCGCGCCGCAGCAGGTCGGCATCGCCGAGCGAATAGCCTGCCAGCACCTGCGCGGCCTGCATTACCTGTTCCTGATAGACGAAAATCCCGTAGGTTTCGGCCAGAATGCCTTCGAGCTTGGGGTGCGGATATTCGATGGCTACCTGCCCCGCCTTGCGCTGGCCGAACAGCGGGATATTGTCCATCGGGCCGGGGCGGTAGAGCGAGACGAGCGCGATGATGTCGCCGAAACTGGTCGGCTTCACCGCCTTCAGCGTGCGCCGCATCCCTTCGGATTCCAGCTGAAACACGCCGACGGTATTGCCCGTCTGCATCAATTGATAAACCGCCGGATCATCGAGCGGCAGCGCCCCCAGATCAATGTCGATCCCGCGTTCACCCAGCAGATCAACCGCCTTGCGCAGCACCGACAGGGTTTTGAGGCCGAGGAAATCGAACTTAACCAGCCCGCTGGATTCGACATATTTCATATCGAACTGCGTCACCGGCATGTCGGATCGCGGATCGCGGTAAAGCGGCACCAGTTGCGCCAGCGGGCGATCCCCGATCACCACGCCCGCCGCATGGGTTGATGAATTGCGCGGCATGCCTTCCAGTTGCATCGCAAGGTCAACGAGGCGTTTGACCTCCTTGTCATTATCATATTCGCGCCGGAAATCCGCCGCACCGTTGAGCGCTCGCGGTAGCGGCCACGGATCGGTGGGGTGGTTGGGTATCATCTTGCACAGCCGGTCGACCTGACCGTAGCTCATCTGCAAGATGCGCCCGCAATCGCGCAGCACCGCGCGGGCTTTCAGCTTGCCGAAGGTGATGATCTGCGCGACGTGATCGGCACCATATTTGGCCTGCACATAACGGATCACCTCGCCGCGCCGGGTTTCGCAGAAGTCGATATCAAAATCAGGCATCGACACGCGTTCGGGATTGAGGAACCGTTCGAACAGCAGCCCCAGCCTGATCGGATCGAGATCGGTGATCGTCAGCGCCCAGGCCACCACCGAACCCGCGCCCGAACCGCGCCCCGGCCCGACCGGAATGCCCTGTTCCTTGGCCCATTTGATGAAATCGGCGACGATCAGAAAATAGCCGGGAAAACCCATTTTCACGATCACGTCGATTTCGAATGCAAGCCGGTCGGCGTAGACCTGACGTTCTTCGTCCGACAGGTCGGGATAGGCCGCCAACCGCGCCTCCAGTCCGGCGCGCGAATCATCCGCCAGCGCCCGCGCTTCGCCCGCAAGATCGCCCGCAAGGCTGGGCAGGATCGGTTTGCGGTATGGCGGCGCGAACGCACATCGCTGCGCGATCACCAGCGTGTTGGCGGTGGCTTCGGGCAGGTCAGCGAATGCCTCTTCCATCATGCTGGCCGATTTCACGAACGCCTGCGGGTTGGAACGCGGGCGATCTTCCGCTTCGATCTGGGTCGAATGGGCAATGCACAGCATCGCATCATGCGCCTTGTGCATATGCGGTTCGGCGAAGTTGGCGGGGTTGGTGGCGACCAAAGGCAGATCGCGCGCAAACGCGAGGTCGATCAGCGCAGTCTCTGCCCGTTCGCACACCGGGTCGCCGTGGCGAGCCAATTCGATATAAAGCCTTTGCGGAAACAGCGCCTCCAGCCGGTCAGCCAGCCGCGCCGCCGCTTCATGCTGCCCATCGGCGAGCAAGCGCGTCAACCCGCCATCACCCGCGCCGGTCAGCGCGATCAAGCCGCCAGTGCGCCCATCCAGATTGTCGAGGGTGACGTGGGGGTCGAGTTCCAGCGGGCGATCAAGGTGCGCCTGGCTGACCAGATGGCACAGGTTGCCGTAACCCTCATCATCCTGTGCCAGCAGCGCGAGGTAATCGATGGCCCGCGCGCCCGATCCTTCCACCCCTTCGCGCACCACGCCCAGCAGCGCGCCGATGATCGGCTGCACACCTTCGGCCTTGCACGCAGCCGCGAACGGCATGACTCCGTACAGGCCATTGCGATCACAAATGGCGATGGCGGGAAAGCCGCGTTCCTTTGCCAGTCTGGCAATGTCCTTGGGATCGATTGCCCCTTCGAGCATCGAAAACGACGACAAAACGCGCAAGGGAACGAAGGGAGCAAAGGCCATTTGCGCAGTTTAGGAAATTGCAGCGATTCTCAAAGCGCGATTGCGGTTTAATTCTCCACAGGCGCGCCGCGCGTCACAGCAGCTTTTCAATATCCCGCGCGATCCGTTCGGGCGCATCGGTCGGGCCATAGCGGCGCACCACCTTGCCCGTGCGGTCGATCAGAAACTTGGTGAAGTTCCATTTGATCGCGGTCGATCCCATCAGGCCTTTGGCGGAGGTTTTCATCCAGTCATACAGCGGCGAAGCATCCGCGCCGTTGACATCCACCTTCTCCATCAGCGGGAAGGTGACGCCGAAATTGACCTTGCAGAACTCCGCGATCTCGTCGGCGCTGCCCGGTTCCTGCCCGCCAAACTGGTTGCAGGGAAAGCCCAGCACTTCAAACCCGCGATCCTGAAACCGCTGATACAGTTTTTCCAATCCGTCATATTGCGGAGTAAAGCCGCATTTGCTCGCGGTGTTGACCACCAGAAGCACTGTGCCAAGCTTGTCCGACAGATCAACCGCCTCGCCCCGGTTGGTGGTCACAGTGAAATCGGCAATCGTGATCATGGCCCCAACCCCCTTCAAAGCCCGTGGGTCAGCAAGCCGTCGTGAAGCCGCACCACGCGGTCCATGCGCCGGGCAAGCCGTTCATTATGCGTTGCGACCAGCGCCGCGCTGCCTTCGCCGCGCACCAGCGCGAGAAATTGTTCAAGCACCTTGTCCGCTGTGTGTTCATCAAGATTACCGGTCGGTTCATCAGCCAGCACCAGCATCGGCCGGTTGGCAAGCGCGCGGGCAACCGCGACACGTTGCTGTTCGCCGCCCGAAAGCTGGCTGGGGCGGTGGGTCAACCGCTCACCAAGGCCAAGGCTGGCGAGCAGGCTGTCGGCGCGTTCTTCGCACTGCGCGCGCGGCGTGCCGAGGATCATCTGCGGCATCACCACATTTTCGCGCGCGTCGAAATCGGGCAGCAGGTGGTGGAATTGATAGACGAAGCCCAGATGTTCGCGCCGCAGCCGGGTGCGCTGATCGCTGGGGAGGGTTTCGGCGCATTCACCCGCCACGCTGATCGATCCTTCAAACCCGCCTTCGAGCAGGCCTACAGCTTGCAGCATCGTCGATTTGCCCGAACCAGACGGGCCGAGCAGCGCGACAATCTCTCCCGGCATGATGTCGAGATCGATCCCGCGCAGCACTTCGATGCGTTGCCCGCCCTGTTCGAACGTGCGCTTCAGGCCCTTGAGCGAGACGATGGGGTGAGCACTATTCATACCGCAGCACCTGCACCGGATCAGTATTCGCCGCCTTCAGCGCGGGATAGAGCGTCGCCAGAAAGCTCAGCAATAACGCCAGCGTCACGATCCCGACGATCTCCCACGGATCGGTGCGCGACGGCAGGGTGGAAAGGAAGCGCACCTGCGGATCCCAGATTTCCTGCCCGGTGGTGAAAGCGATGAAATCGACAATCGGTTCGCGGAAAAACAACACGATCGCACCGAGCGCCAGACCGGCAACCGTGCCAATCGCGCCGACCGCGGTGCCGGTGGTGACAAATATCTTGAGCAAGCTGCGCCGCGTTGCCCCCATCGTGCGCATGATTGCAATATCGCGGGTCTTGGCTCGCACCAGCATCACCAGGCTGGAAAGAATATTGAACGCCGCCACCAGCACCATGAAGCTCAATGCAAACGCCATCGCCACGCGTTCAACCTGCAAGGCTTCGAACAGCGCCGAATTGATCGTTTTCCAGTCGGCGATCACCGCCTTGCCAGTTAGCTGCGCAGCCAGCGGTTCGAGGATTTGGCCCACCCGATCAGGATCGTCCACGGTGACTTCGATCATCCCGATCTGATCCCCCATCAACAACAACGTTTGCGCGTCCTTGATCGGCATGATGACGAACTTTTCGTCGTAATCATAAATCCCGACTTCAAAGATCGCGCCCACTTCATAACCGACCTGCCGGATCGAGGTGCCGAAGGGTGTGGCCCGGCCCTGCGGGTTGATGATGGTGATGGTATCGCCCACGCGCGCGCCGATATTCTGCGCCAGCCGTGTGCCGATGGCGATCCGGCCCGATCCATCGCGCAGGCTTGCCATGTCGCCCAGCACAACCTTTTCGCCCAGATCGGCGATATCCTTGTCAGTCTGGCCGCGCACGAACACCGCTTCGGCCCGGCCGTTGAAACTGGTCAATAACGGCTGTTCGATCAGCGGTGACGCATCAACGACGCCGGGCGTGCGTTCGACATTGGCCAGCACGCTTTCCCAATTGTCGAGCCGACCGCCATAGGCCTGCACGATCGCATGGCCGTTCAGCCCGACGATCTTGTCCATCAATTCAGCACGAAAGCCGTTCATCACGCTCATCACGATTACCAGCATCGCGACAGAGAGCATCACCACCCCAACCGAAATCCCGGCGACCAGCGCAATGAATGCCTCACCCTTGCCGGGCCAGAGGTAACGCTTGGCGATCATCCATTCGAATGGGGAGAGCATGAGAGGGTGGCTGCCTGACAGGTGGTGAACGCTGCCTGTAGTGCGCCCGCGCGCGCGCCGCAACCTGTGCGGATGGGCTACCCCCCGCGCTGCCCCTCATCCGAAGAATATCACACGCCGGTCAGCAAAAAGCCGGGCATCGCCATCCCGCTTTCGCTTGTAATTGATCCGTCACATCGCCATTGGGGCGGAGCGCCCCGGAAGCAATCTTGCGGACAGGTCTGGTGATGCCGATGACACCCCTGAATATGACCCACCCCTTCCTTGATGCGGATGGCGACAAGCTGCGTGAAGAATGCGGGATTTTCGGCGCGATCAATGCTTCGGATGCCTCCGCGACAACCGCATTGGGCCTCCACGCGCTCCAGCATCGCGGGCAGGAAGCCGCCGGGATCACCAGCTTTGACGGGCACGAGTTCTACTCGCGCCGGGGGCTTGGCCATGTCGCGGACAATTTCTCCTCAGCCGGAGCGATAGCCGAACTGCCCGGCCATATGGCGGCCGGCCATGTGCGTTATTCCACCACCGGCGGATCGGGCCTGCGCAACGTCCAGCCGCTTTATGCCGAACTGGCCAGCGGCGGGTTCGCCGTGGCGCATAATGGCAATATCTCCAATGCGATGATGCTGCGCACCGATCTGGTGAACAAGGGTTCGATCTTTCAATCAACCTCCGACACCGAAGTCATCATCCACCTGGTCGCCACAAGCCGTTACCCGACGATTGCCGATCGGCTGGTCGATGCGCTGCGGCTGGTCGAAGGCGCCTATGCGCTGATCGTGATGACGCCCGAAGGCATGATCGCCTGCCGCGACCCGCTGGGCATTCGCCCGCTGGTGATGGGCCGGATGGGCGAAACCATCCTGTTTGCATCCGAAACGGTCGCCTTTGACGTGGTTGGGGGCGAATTCATCCGCGAGGTTGAGCCGGGCGAGTTGGTGCTGGTCGATTTCACCGGCGAAATTACCAGCGTGCGCCCGTTCGGCAGGCCGCCTGCGCGCCCGTGCATCTTTGAACACGTCTATTTCAGTCGGCCCGACAGCGTATTTGCTGGGCGCAGCGTGTATGAAGCGCGCAAGGCAATCGGCGCGCAACTGGCGCTCGAAGCCCCGTGCGAGGCCGATCTGGTGGTGCCGGTGCCCGATAGCGGCGTGCCTGCGGCCATCGGCTTTGCGCAAAGCTCTGGCCTGCCGTTTGAACTGGGCATCATCCGTTCACACTATGTCGGGCGCACCTTCATTCAACCATCCGACGGCGCGCGCCATTCAGGCGTCAAGCGCAAGCACAACGCCAACCGCGCTCTTGTGGCCGGCAAGCGGATCGTGCTGATCGACGATTCGATTGTGCGCGGCACCACCAGCATGAAAATCGTCGAAATGATGCGCGAAGCTGGCGCGACCGAAGTGCATTTCCGCGTCGCCAGTCCGCCGACCGCGCATTCCTGCTTTTACGGAGTCGATACGCCCGAACGTTCCAAACTGCTCGCCGCGCGGATGGATCTGGAACCGATGCGCGAATTCATCAAGGCTGACAGCCTCGCCTTCGTGTCGATTGACGGATTGTACCGCGCGGTCGGATCAGAGGCGCGCAACAAATCCTGCCCGCAATTCTGCGACGCTTGCTTCTCCGGCGATTACCCCACCGCACTGACCGATCTTGCGCTGGCCGAACACAAATCCGCCGAACTGCCATTTGCCGATCCGAAAGCTGCCTGACCCCATGACCGAGACGACCAAACCGCTTTCCGGGCGCACCGCGCTTGTCACCGGCGCAAGCCGCGGGATCGGGGCTGCCACAGCCAAGGTGCTGGCCGAAGCTGGCGCGCATGTGATTCTGGTGGCGCGCAAGGTCAAGGCATTGGAAGCGGTCGAGGATGAGATCCACGGGTTTGGCGGCACATCGACCATCGCGCCGCTCGATCTGATGGAGCCTGATGCCGTGACCCGCCTTGCCAGCGCGATTGCCGGGCGCTGGAACACGCTCGACATCATGGTGCTGGCCGCGGCCTACCTGCCCGAACTGACCCCGCTGGCGCAGGTTGAACCCAAGCAATTCAATCAGGCACTGCTGACCAACGTGGTCGCCACGCAGGCGCTGATCGCCGGGTTTGATCCCTTGCTGCGCCGCGCCGAGGCTGGGCGGATCATCGGCCTGACCAGCAGTGTCGGCGCTGCCCCCCGGCCCTATTGGGGCGCCTATGGATCGACCAAGGCGGCATTTGAAAATCTGCTCGAAACTTACGCCGCCGAAGTCGAGCGGATCAGCCCCCTGCGCGTCGCCATCATCGATCCGGGCGCGACCCGCACCGAAATGCGCGAACGCGCCTATCCCGGTGAAGACCCCGCCAGCGTCAAAGCCCCTGAAGTGGTCGCCAGCAGGCTGGTTGCGCTGCTTGCACAGGGTTTTGACACGCTCCACCGCGAACGCATCGCATAGGGGCAGCCCGCTGGTTTCGGCGCGCGCTTTCCGGCGAATACCTACCTGGTCGTTAACCTTTTTCGGCAAAGGCGTCTTAGGGGATGCTCCGGCATAAAAGCTGCTGGACCATCCGACCCGAGAGACCACAGGACAAGTATACAAGGTTCCCAGCGATGGCGCTTACTTCTGATCCCTACCTTACGGCCGCACAGGAAGATCGCTGCGCGCCGCGCACCCGGTTGACGATCCCGGCGACCTTGCGCGCATCGGGCGGGCGCGCGTTCCAGAGCGTGGTGCAAGATCTGTCGATTTCAGGCTTTTCCGCCGCGTCAATCAACCGGATGCACGAAGGTCAGATGTGCTGGCTGACGTTGCCGGGGCTTGAATCGTTGCAGGCCGAAGTGGTGTGGTGGGACAACTGCATCGTCGGCTGCGCCTTTTCGGAACTGCTCAGCCCGATCGTGCACGACAATATCCTGCAACGTTACAGCAATATCGGGGTTTACCGGCAGGTGATCTGATCAGGCCGGGGTCTGGGCCCTATTCCAGACTATCGGCAATCCTGGCCACCACCGCGCGGGCTGCACCGCGCGCTTTGCTGGAGGTTGCCGTCGGCCAGTTGCTGACCACCGCCATCACCAGATTTTTGTCCGGCACCAGTGTGATTGCCTGCCCGAAAATCCCCTGCGCGCCGTAATTGCCGCCGGGATAGGTCCACCACTGATAGCCATAGCCAAAGCCCGGCGCATCGGGGCCGAACTCGACCTGCGGCCTGCCCGCCTCGGCAAACCAGCCTTCGGGCACCACGCCTTTCCCGCCTTCAAGCGCGAACTGGCCCATGCGGGCATAATCCGATAGCCGCAGCGACAGGCAGCACCCGCCGATATTGCCGCCGCGCGGATCGACCATCCAGAACATGCTGCCCGCAAAACCCGCCGGTTCGACAATTTTCGTCTGCGCATATTCGGCCAGCGGCATTCCGACTGCATTTTCAACCAGCACCCCGATCAGGTTGGTTTCGCCGGTTTTATAGACAAATTTCTCACCCGCAGGCGCCTCCCGCGGGAGAGCCTTCATCTGCGCGACCACCGCATCGGGGCCGTAATCGATCACAAACCGCGCCATCTGCGCGACATCGGAATTGGGATCGGTATAATTCTCGTCCCAAGCCACCCCGCTGGTCATGGTGGCGAGCTGACGCACGCTTACCCCCTCGTAAGCCGAACCGGCGAGGCCAGGGATATACATCGTCACCGGATCATCAAGGCTGGCGACAAGCCCATCCTTGACCGCTGCGCCCAGCAGCGTCGAAGTGAAGCTCTTGGCGACCGAAAAACTGGTCCAGCGGTCATCGGGGCCAAGGCCAAGGGCGTAATCCTCGTAGGCCACTTTGCCATCGACCAGCACCATTATCCCGGCGGCATTGGTGTCTTTCATCAAAGCTTTCAGATCGGCCTGCAATTCCTCGCCAAGCGGCACCCCGGCGGGCAAGGTGCGCGGGTTCCGGGCGGCGGCAACTTCGTGGCCCGCGAACCATTGTTCCATCACGCGAAAGCGTTGGCTGCGCTGGGCATCATCCCAGAACAATATCTGCAAGTCCGCCGGATCGCGCTCTGGCGGCTGCACCAGCGTCACACCGGGAGGCGGCGGGATGACGCCGACGTTTTCGGCCATCGCATGGCTGCCCGCGCCAACGCCCAGCAATAATGCCAGCGCCAGCCCTGTCGTCGCTTGAGAAATCCGCCCGATTTTCGCCATGCTTTTCTATCCTCTTGTCCAGACTTGCGGGGAATGCATAGGCGGTCGAATGGCTCGCGGGCAAGCTTAACCCTTCATCGCCTGCAATGCCGCCAGCGACCGCTCTCGCGCGGCGCGGTGGGGCACGATCTTGCGCGGATAGTCTGGCGGCCTGCGCCCGAACTCCTCCGGATCGTGGATATGCGGTTCCTCAAGCGCGGCGAGTTCAGGGACATATTCACGGATATAACCCGCGCAATCGAACTTCTCCGACTGGGTCAGCGGGGCCATGATCCGGCTGAACATGTTGGCATCCACCCCCGTGCCAGCGGTCCACTGCCAGTTGACGGCGTTGGAGGCATAATCGGCATCGACCAGCGTATCCCAGAACCATTGTTCGCCGTGCCGCCAGTCGATCAGCAGGTGCTTGATCAGGAAGCTGGCGGTGATCATCCGCACGCGGTTGTGCATCCATCCAGTCTGCCACAATTGCCGCATCCCGGCATCGACGATCGGGTATCCGGTGCGGCCCTGCTGCCATGCTTTCAGATCATGCGCAGCGGCTTCGTCAGTGGCAGGATCGCGCCACGCGAAGCGGTCGAACGCCTCGCGATAATTCTGCGTGGCATAGGAGGGGAATTGCAGGATGGCGTTCTGCGCATAATCGCGCCAGATCAACTCACCTTCGAAGGTGTTCCAGCCGCTTGATCGCCGCTGCCCCAGCGCGTGCCATATCTGCACCGGCGATATTTCGCCGAAATGGAGATACGGGGACAGCCGTGAGACCGCATCGATGCTGGGTAAATTGCGCGTGTCGTCATAGCGATCAACTTGATCAGCCCAGCCGAGCAATCGCTCCTGAGCCGCGGCCTCGCCCACCTGCCAGAATGCAGCGAGGCCGCCTGACCAGTCGGGTGAGGTGGGGAGCAGGCTCCACGATGCGAGATCGTCGCTCGCGGGCCACTCCGACGGCGAAGGCAGCGTTTCGGGCGCGGGGAGTTCATCGCGCGGCGGGAACGCGGCGCGCACTGCGCGGCTGAACGGGGTGTATATCTTGTATTGCCCGCCAGTGCCGGTGGTCACGCTGCCCGGCGGGATCAGGTAATTGCCGTCGTAGAGTTGCAGGTCGAAGCGTTCGGCAAGTTTGCCTTGCACCTTCCTCCACCACGGTTCGTAATGGCGATTGGCGTGAATGGTGGCCGCGCCGGTTTCTGCTGCCAGCTTGGCAAGTTCCTCCACCGCATTGCCGCGCCGCAGGATCAGCTTGCTGCCCTTGGCTTCAAGGCTGCAGGCAAGGCTCTCCAACGAATGATGCAGCCACCAGCGCGATGCGCCGCCATAGGCGTGGTGCCTGGGCGCCTCATCATCGAGCACATAGACGCAAACCACCGGCCCTGCCTGCGCCGCATGAAACAGCGCCGGATTGTCGGCCAACCGCAGATCGCGCCGCAGCCATACAAGTTGGGTCATGCTGGTCCTTATATCCCTCGTCATTGCGAGACGGCGCAGCCGCCGTGGCAATCCAGAGCGGCATAGCATACATTCTGGATTGCTTCGTCGCCTTCGGCTCCTCGCAATGACGAATTGGAGCACTTTCCCCGCCGAAATATGCCACCGCGCGCCCGCACCGCTGGGGTAAGCGCAAATGCGCTTGGCACTTGCGCCCGTGCTCGCCTATCGCAGCGCCAAACAGATAAGCCGGAGAGCGCCACAATGACCGATCAAACCCCATACATCCGCCCCGACATGAAGGGCTTCCTCGATATGATCGTGGCGGCGGGGGGGGCGAAATTGGCCGACATGACGCTGGACGAAGCCCGCCAATCCTACATCGTGATGCACGGTATCGCCGACCGCCCGGCGCGCGACCTTGCGGTGATCCGCGAAATCACCTGCCCCGGCCCTGCTGGCGACATTCCGCTGAGGCTCTACGACACGCGCGAAGCCCGTGACCCCGGCCCGGTCATCATGTTCTTCCACGGCGGCGGATTTGTGATCGGTGATCTCGACACGCACCATGCGCTGTGCTCGGAAATCGCCGCGCTGATCGATTTGCCGGTAGTTGCCGTTCACTATGCCCGCGCGCCCGAAGCGCCTTTCCCCGCCGCGATCCTCGATTGCGAGGCGGCGGCGCGGTGGGTGGCGGGCAATCCGGCGGAGCTGGGCCGCACGGCAACCGGTCTCATCACCATCGGAGACAGCGCCGGGGGCAATGCCGCCGTGGTCGTCAGCCAATTGCTCGGCGCCAACCCCGCCGCCGTGCCGGTGGTGCTGCAAGTGCCGATCTTCCCACTGGTCGAGGACGCCAATGGTTCGGCCAGCATGGCGGCGTTCAGCGAAGGTTTTCTTCTGACAGCCGATACAATGGGTTTTTTCGATGCGGCTTACGCGGCCGACCGTGCCGACCCGCGCGGCTTCCCGATCCTTTCCGATCACAGCAATGCCCCGCCCACCATCGTCGCTGTCGCCAGCCTCGACCCGATCCGCGATTCGGGCCGCGCCTATGCCAAGGCGCTGATCGATGCCGGACGCGATGTGGTGTTCATTGAAATGCGCGGGGTGACGCATAGCTTCACCAACCTGCGCGGCGCGGTGCCGAGCACGCAGCGCGATCTGGAACGCATCATCGCCGCGATGCAGTTCATGCTGGGCAACCCCGCATGAACCCCGAAAGCCTCCCCTATCGCCGCTGCGCCGGGTTCATGCTGGTTAACGCCGATGGCCTCGTCTTCGTGGGAGAGCGGATTGACGCATCGGCGCACGGGTTCTGGCAGATGCCGCAAGGCGAGATCGACAAGGGCGAGGATGTGCGCGATGCTGCCCTGCGCGAACTGGCCGAGGAAACCGGGATCGGGCCGCATCTGGTCGATGTGATCGCACCTGCCTCTGGCCCGCTATTCTATGATTTGCCGCCCGAATTGCTGGGCAAGGTGTGGAAGGGCAAATATCGCGGGCAGGAACAATACTGGTTCCTTGGGCGGTTCCTGGGAACCGATGCGGATATTGATCTGGAGGCGCACGATCCGGCTGAATTCAACGCCTGGCGCTGGGTTGCGCCGGGGGTGCTGCCCGATCTGATTGTGCCGTTCAAGCGCGATGTTTATGCCGCGCTGGTGGCGCAGTTCACCCCGTTGATCTGACCTATCAGTTGCTGACCGCGCCGCCATCGGCCGCGGTGTCCGCTGCCAGCCGCGCCGCCGGCACCCCGCGCGCGATACTGCCTTGCAGCGCCACGGTTTCAGGGCAGTTATCGCCGCACAGGCTTTGCAGCTTGGCAAGGCTGCGCTTGGCCTTTTCCAGCGCGCCCTTTTCCACCAGAGCCGCGCCTTCGCCCGACATCGCGGCGAAATTGCCCGGATCACGCTCCAGCGCCTCGCGGTAATAGCGAATCGCCTTGCCCTGCAGCCCGCTTTGGCGGGCGGCTTCGGCCAGATCGATGAAGATCGGGGTATAGGCAGGGTCCACCGCCAGCGCCGCTTCAAAAGCATCGATCGCAGCCTGCGTATTGCCCGCCTGCAAGTCTGCGTGCCCTTGCGCCATCAGCACGGCTGCGCGCGGGTCGGGCACCTTGCCCGCTCCGGCATTCAGCACGCTCGCCGTCATCGCGAGACATAGTGACAGAGCGGCGGCGGCAGGCGCGAAACGCATCAGAAGATCCTTCAATGCTAAAGACCGGGAAGCGGATAGCTGGGTCATAGCATCGTGAACTATCACGGTGAACGCAAACACGCGATGAAAAAACCATCCGTGCCATCATGGAGCGGATCGAGCCGGTGCCCCTGCCCCCGCGCGCGGCCCAATGGGAGGGCGAGCGGTTCAGCCTGCCAGCCCGGATGGCGAGTGAGGAAGGCGGTGATCCGGTCGGCACCCTCGGCATCGAGCACCGAACAGGTGACAAACACCATCGTGCCGCCGGGCCGCACCAGATAGGAACCGACATCCAGCACGTGATCCTGCAGGGTATTGAGCCGCTTCAACTCGTTCTGATCGAGCCGCCAGCGCGCTTCGGGGCTGCGCCGCCAGGTGCCGCTGCCCGAACAGGGCGCATCCACCAGCACGTGATCGGCCTTGCCAGCCCAATTGCCCAGCGCGCGCATTTCGCGGCCGGGATCAAGCAGCAAGGTATGATCGATCTGCGCCCCCGCCCGTTCGGCGCGCGGGGCAAGATTGCCCAGCCGCCGCTTGTCGGTATCAGCCGCGATGATGCTCGCGGCATTGCC
>JBGSKN010000267.1:0-9044 GCA_041741215.1 Erythrobacter sp.
GCGGTTGATGGTGCCGGGTAGCGCCGATGACGCCAAGACGGCGGTGGAAAAGGACGAACCTGGCCTCAAATACGAAAGCAGCATTGATGCAATCGTCAAAGGCACGATGGACGGGATGGCGTTGTTCCTCGCGGTGATTGCGGTGATCATCGTGGTGTTTGCGCTGGTGGCGCTGACCGATCAGGCGCTGGCGCTGCTGCCGCTGATCGATGGTGAGGCGATCAGCCTGAAACGGGTGATGGGCTGGGTATTTGCCCCCTTCATGTGGTTGCTCGGTATCCCCTGGGCCGAAGCGCAGGCAGCAGGCGGGCTGATGGGCACCAAGGCGATCCTCAACGAATATGTCGCCTATCTTGAACTGGCCGCGCTGCCCGATGGCACCTTTGGCCCGCGCAGCCTGCTGATTGTCACCTATGCGCTGTGCGGGGTGGCGAACCTTGCCAGCGTCGGCCTGCTGGTATCGACCATCGGCACGCTCTGCCCCGAACGCCGCGCCGAGGCCGCCGGGCTGGGGATGAAAAGCTGGCTCGCCGGGAACCTCGCCACGGCGATGACGGGGGCGTGGATCGGGCTGGTGAGTTGGGGGTGATGCTGCGCCAACGTCCTTCGACAGGCTCAGGACGAGCGGGATTTGGCACTACGATCGCTCATCCTGAGCTTGTCGAAGGATGCCGCGCCACATAGGATCACGCCGATGCATTTTTGGACCTACCTGCTGCGCTGTTCGGACGGTTCGTATTATGCAGGCCACACAGACAATATCGATGTGCGGATAGCGCAGCACAATTCCGGCCAAATGTCTGGTTATACCTCGCGTCGTCGCCCGGTCACGTTGGTCTGGTGCGCCGCCTTCCCGGCACGCGATGACGCTTTCGCTTTCGAGCGCCGCGTCAAGGGTTGGGGGCGGGCAAAGAAGGAAGCCCTGATAGCAGGGGATTGGCAGCGGATATCGCAACTCGCGCGCAATCGGCAAAATGATTGAAGCGGGTGCTGCGCGAACGTCCTTCGACAGGCTCAGGACGAGCGGGATTGAGAACAATTTTAGCTCATTGTGAGCTTATCGAAAGGTGGAAGTGCCCAAATGCTTGACGCCAAACTGCGCCCGCTGATCGACCCGCCGCTCAATTGGGCGGGGCGCGTGCTTGCGGGGGTGGGCGTCACCGCCAACGGGTTGACCTTCACCGGGCTTGCGCTGGGCCTGGGCGGCGCTGTGGCCATTGCGCTGGGGCATATTGGCTGGGGACTGGCGCTGATTATCGCCAACCGGCTGGCAGACGGGCTGGACGGCGCGGTGGCGCGGGTGCGCGGGCCGAGCGACCTTGGCGGATATTTCGACATCGTCGCCGATTTCGCCTTCTACGTGTCGATCCCGATCGGCTTCGGGGTGCTGGCGGCGGAAAATGCCGTGCCCGCGCTGGTGCTGGTCGCCAGCTTCGTGCTGACCGGGGTAAGTTTCCTCGCCTTCGCGGTGATCGCGGCCAAGCGCGGAGCTGAGACGGAGGCGCACGGGCGCAAGAGCTTTTTCTACTCGACCGGGCTGGCCGAAGGCACCGAAACAATCGCGGTGTTCATCGCCATGTGCCTGTTTCCGGCATGGTTCGCGTGGCTCGCCTATGGCTACGCGGGCCTATGCGTGCTGACCGTGTTTCAGCGAAGCTTCATGGCTGTGTCGGTGTTCCGCGACTAGCCGTGCCTAGCGATGCTTCAGTACGGCGGCGCAGTTCGATGATCCGCGCGGTGTTCGCGCCCAGATCGCTGCGGCCCACCCGGCTGACCGAGCGGAAATCGATCTGCTGATCGCCGACCCGCGCGACCACATCATCCTTGAACCCGAACCAGAAACTTTCCGCCACGCCTTCGACCGTGCCGGCGGTAACATCGCTGCGGATGTCCGAAAGACCCATTTCGCCCATCGCGGCGGCGACTGCGGCCACGCCTTCGGCCTTGTCCGCGCCGCCCAAGGGCAGCGGGGCCGGGCGATCCTTGCGGTCGGTGATGATCTGTGCGTGCGATTTGATCGCCAGTTCAGGCGGCACGCCTTCGTAAAGTTCGATCTGGCCCAGCGGGGTCTGGTAATCGCTCAACGGATTGGCCGCAGCAGCCTCACGCGCGGCCATCGTTTCCGCCGAAAACGCGGGCGGATTGGCGGTGTCGGTCGCGATATCGTGGATCGGGTTGTCGCCTGCGGTGCTCCTCGCCGCGCTGAACATCACGAACACTGCACCCGGCACCAGCAGGCCGATAATGGCGGCCGCCAGCAGCCCGTTGCGGCGCGGTTTGGTGCGCACGGCGATAATCAGCGATATCAGCGCCGCCGCCGCGACGATCCCCAGCAGGATCACGCCCCCTCCGAATGTCAACGCCACCAGCCCGGTCTGCCAGCTCAAAATCCCGATTTTGGTGCCGAGCGCGGCAACCGCGAAATACAGCGGAAGGAACGCCAGCAGGGCGAGAACGAGTTTGGTGTGCCAGGGCAGGTTTTTCATCATCCAGCCTGTTTAGCGCGCGCGCGGCGAAAGGCAATCTTTGGGCATGTGAACCGCGCGTTCGCGGAATGCTTTGGGTATCGTGCAAGGGATAAAGCCGGGATCGCGAAAGAGCGCATTGAATCTGCGAAGTCCCGCTTTCAATGGCTGAAAATCTCGGTTATCCCGCGCCCGGCTGCGGTAGGAAGCTGTTGTTCAAAGGACACTCAACCATGAAGCGTAATTTCCTGATGGGGGCGGCCGCGCTGGTCAGCCTGGCTGCTCTTTCAGCTTGCGGCGGCGGTGCGGACAGCGATGACGGCGCCGCTGCTGGCGACGTATCCGCCGCTGCGGCAGAAGCTCCGGCTCTGGTCGAAGCGGCTGGTGTTGGCTCTGCTGCGGCTGGCGCGGCGCCGGATTTCGCCAGCATGACCACCGATGCCGCTGCCGGGGAAAAGGTGTTCATGCAGTGCCGTTCGTGCCACGTGCTGGAAGAAGGCGTTCACCGCATTGGCCCCTCGCTGCACAATATCGTCGGTCACGCATCCGGCTCGGTCGCTGGTTATGCCTATTCGGACGCCAACAGGAACAGCGGCGTGATCTGGACCACCGACGCATTGTTCACCTTCCTCGCCAATCCAAGGGGCGTCATGCCCGGCACCAAGATGGCGTTCCCCGGCATCAAGGACGCGCAGGATCGCGCCAATCTGGTCGCCTATCTCGAAAGCCAGAACAAATAATCCATTGCCTTCGGGCTGCGCAAACGGGGCGGTGTGGGCAGCCATGCCGCCCCTTTTTGTGCGTGCCGGTTTTTAAGGCTCAGGCGGCGATGTCGCCTCAATCGGCGGCGCAATGGCCTTGCAGATATTCGGCATGCATGGGCAGGCCCGCCACGCTGCGTTCGATCACGTTGCGCAGATTGGCAAGAAATTCGGCCAGTTGCGGCGGGCTGATCTGGTCGGCCATCGGATCGTAATCGGCTGGCATGATGCCTTGCCCCAACATCACCTGCACCCAGCTCGCTTCGCGGAACAGATCATCGGCATCGCGCCCAACCCGGCCCGATGCGGCGAACAGCTCCAGCTTGCGGGTCAGGCTGTCGGGCACGGCCATGTGTTTGCAATAGCGCCAGAACTCTGTGTCCTCACGATCTGTGCGGTGGTAGTGCAGGATCAGGAAATCGCGGACCTGGTCAAATTCGGCGATGCAGCGCCGGTTGTATTCATCGCGCTCTGCGGGGGCGTGTTTGCCGCGCGGGAAAAGCTGGATCAGCCGGCTGACATGCGACTGGATCAGGTGGATGCTGGTCGATTCCAATGGCTCCAGAAACCCGCTCGAAAGACCGATTGCCGCACAATTCTGCGCCCAGAACGTGTCGCGCCGCCCGGTGGTGAAGTGGATCGGGCGCGGATCGTCCAGTGGTTTGGTATCCAGCCCCGCCATCAGCGTATCGGCGGCCGCATCATCGGTGGTAAATCCGCTCGAATAGACGTGCCCGTTGCCGGTGCGATGCTGCAACGGGATGCGCCATTGCCAGCCTGCGTCCTTGGCGGCGGCGCGGGTAAAGGGCACCAGGGTGGGCAGCCTTTCGCTCGGCACGGCCAGCGCCCGGTCGCATGGCAGCCAATGCGACCAGTCCTGATAGCCCACGCCCAAGGCGTCGCCCAGCAACAGCGCGCGAAAGCCGGTGCAGTCGATGAAGAAATCGCCCGCAACCTGCTTGCCGCCCGCAAGGGTGATCGCGGTGATGTCGCCGCCTTCGCCGTCCCGCTCAACGCTTTCGACCAGGCCTTCGGTGCGCGTTACCCCGCGCGCTTCGGCATAATCGCGCAGGTGCAGGGCATAGCGGCTGGCATCGAAATGATAGGCATAGGCAAGCCCCGCCATCGCGGTGTTGCCGACCCGGTCGAGCTTGCCGAACCGCGCCTGATCCGCCGCCAGCTGGTGCAGCGAATAATTCCACAACCCGCCCGCCGCAGGGCTGGCTTCGCCCATGACGCTGCGCCGCCAGTAATGGTGAAAGGCGACATTGCCGAGGTTCATTCCGGTATCGCCAAAGGTGTGCAGATAGCGGCTGCCGATCCGCCCCCAATCGACAAATTCGATCCCGAGTTTGTAGGTGCCCGAAGCGCGCCGCAGGAATTCGTGTTCGTCCAGACCGAGAATGGTGTTGAGCCGGATGATCTGCGGGATCGTCGCCTCGCCCACGCCGATGGTGCCGATGGCATCGGATTCGACCAGTTCGATCGTCAGGCGTTGCCCCAGCAGCCGGGCGAACGCCGCCGCAGCAATCCACCCTGCGGTGCCCCCGCCGACGATCACCAGTTTTTCTACGCCATGTTCTGCCATGTGGCCTGCCCCGTCCGTGCCTATGCCGCCGCCGGGCGGAAGAAAGCGTTGATCGTCAACCGCCCGGCGCGCGGATCAGCCACCAGCGGCACGGCGTTATCGATCACCCCGCTATGCAGGGTATTGCCGCGATAGAACACGGCCTGATTGAAAGTGCCCGGCACCACATGGGTGCGTTCGAAATGCGGGGCGCCATCGGTGGTATAGGCTGCGGGCGGCAGGCCGGTGCGCGCGACATCGCTCTGCAATGCCTTGGCATAGCGCGGGAAATCCGCAGCCGACAGCGCCTCCAGCCCGGTTGATCGGTGGCGGAAGAACGCGGTGCCGCCATGCAGCGTGCGGTGGAGATAGAGCATCATCGCGATCTGGTCCGGGTCGGTGCCATCGACATGCGGCAGCCGCTGGATCGGCAGCAGCGCGGCGGGCGGCGTGGTGACGATCGAATACCACGCCTGCATCTCCCACGCCCGGCCACCGGAGCCGAACCATTGATCGAGCCGCGGCGCGAGCTGGGCCAGCCATGCTGCGGTAATTTGCGGAGCAAGCGGCGCGCGCAGGCCCGGATATTGCGGCGTGATTTGTGCAAAATCTTGCAAAATTGCTTCGGAAATGGCCTTTTCCGGGGTTTGCAGGAGATTATCTGTCACCACAAGTTTATGATTACAGGTGGAAAATTGCTCAACGCGCGCCTGATCGAGCGAGATGGCCCAGCCTTCCGGCGCAATCCGGGGTTGTGAAGGAGGGGTGATGGCCATGCGGGAAAGCCTATCAAATCCATTGCCGATGTCCAAGCGGCATAATCAAATATCTGATAATCAACGATTAAAAATCAGAAATGAAGGGCTGCGCCCGCCGCCAGCAGCAGGCCTTTTCGCAGCATGGCGGGCGGATGCCGGCGCTACGGAGAAAACTGTGTCCATCAGGCAACAATTTGGCGCTGCGCCATTGATTTTTGCCCGGATCGGGGGCGGATATCGCGTTATATATCGTTGTATATAAATGATAATATCAGTTTTTCCTGCATCTGGCGCGCGAATCCAGATTGGCGATTTACCTGAATGCCGGGATGCGCTATGAAAAAAACTGCAAAAGCACACATCCGATGTTGCTTGAAGGAGGGGACTCTGATGAAAATGGACGGGATCAACGTAAACGCGCGCCTGCTGTGCGGCGCAGCGACCTTTCTGGCGCTGGCCGCGACCGGCGCACCGGCGCTGGCGCAGACCGCCGAAGAGCCGACGTCTGTCGAAGGCGACGCGATCGTCGTTACCGGCATTCGCAGCTCGATCGAATCCTCTCTTGATGCCAAGCGCAAGGCGACATCGATTGTCGAAGTGATCGCGGCAGAAGACATCGGCCAGTTGCCCGATCTGTCCATCGCCGACACGCTGGCGCGCCTTCCCGGCGTTACCGCACAGCGTGTGCGCGGCCGTTCGCAGCAGATCTCGATCCGCGGCCTTGGCCCCGATTTCAGCCTTGCGCTGCTCAATGGCCGCGAAGTGGTCTCGGCAGGCAACAACCGCGGGATCGAATTTGACCAGTTCCCCTCCGAACTGATCGCGCAGGGCATTGTCTACAAGACCGCCGATGCGCAGCTGGCCGCCATCGGCATTGCCGGCGCGGTTGATCTGCGCACGGTCAATCCGCTCGATTCCAAAAAGCGCCAGATCACCGTGTCGGGCACCTACACCATCAATGACAACGGTTCGCTGAACCCTGATTTTGCTGATGACGGCTATCGTTTCTTCGCATCCTACATCGATCAGAACGCAGCGGGCACGCTGGGCTGGTCGCTGGGGGCGACCGTGCAGTCGAACCCGACCCAGTTCGTCTCACGCGAGCTGAAGACCAATCAGTTCCAGATCGCACGCACCCCCGAGGGTGTGATTTTCCCGCGCGATAACCCGCGTCAGGGTGCGGTCAGCCGCGAATTTGAACGCACCTCGATCACCGGCGCGTTGCAGTTTGAGCCGACCGACCGGTTCTCGATGTCGGTCGATGCGTTCTATACCGATACCGACGATTCGGGCATTTTCCGCGGCACCGAAACACCGATTGCTTCGTGGAGCACCAACGGCGGCGCGCAAGTGGACTCGGTAACGGGCAGCGGCCCGTTTGCCGACACGGCGACTTTCTCCAACGTCTTCCCGATCCTGCGCACCGATACCGAAGGTTCGAAGTCCGAGATTTTCGCGATCGGCACCAACCTTGAATGGAAGGCGAACGACAACCTCGGGTTTGTGCTCGATTACGGCTATTCGACCCTCAATCGCAACGACATCGACTTTGAATCCTATGCCGGCACCGGCCCCGGCGGCAGCGGCGCGGCGGACACGTTGACATTTACCTTTGCCCCCAATGGCCAATACACCATCGACAGCCTGCTCGATTACACCGATCCGGCCAACGTGCTGCTCACCGATCCGGGCGGGTGGGGTCAGGTCGGCTTCATCAAGCAGCCCAAGATCGACGATGAACTGCATCAGTTGCGGACCGAAAGCTATTGGGATTTCAATGGCGGCTTCATCGATCGCGTCACCGTCGGCTGGCTTTATACCGACCGCCAGAAGCAATTTGATTCGAACGAAAGCTTCCTGCGCCCGACGGCGGCGTTTGGCACCACCGGTCTGGCGATTCCGGCAGGGGCGATCCTGGGCACGACCAACACCAGAGGTCTGGGCAATGATATCATCGCCTATGATCCGTCGAGCTTCCTGACCGACGGCACATATCTGGTTGAAAAGGCGACATTTGATACAGAATGGGTGGTGGATGAAAAGGTCCACAATTTCTACATCCAGGCCGATATTGATGGCGACCTTGGTTCGGTTCCGGTGCGCGGCAATATCGGATTGCGCTATGCCGATACCACGCAGAAATCGACCGGGACGATTGGTGGCGGACTGCTGAACACCGTCCGCGAAACCTATGACAACTGGTTGCCAAGCGCCAACATCAGCTTTGAAGTCATGCCCGATCTGCTCGTCCGTCTGGCTGCGGCCAAGACGATCACGCGCGCACGGCTTGACCAGATGACCGCGAACCAGAACATCGGCTTCAACACCCAGAGCTGCATCGATACTAACGCCGACCAGCGCCCTGATACGGTGGTCGGGTTCAACCCGCCATCGCTGGTGTGCTTCAATCTGGGCGGCGGCAACCCGGCGTTGCAGCCTTACCGGTCGACATCGTTTGATATCTCGATCGAAAAATACTTCGCGCCCGGCACGGCGATCGTTATCGCCGGGTTCCACAAGGAACTGGCCGACTGGATCATTGATTTCAGCGAGTTGACCGATCTGACCCAGTCGATCGAGAACTTTGGGGCAGGCGGTATCCTGCAGACCAACCCTGAAGTCGCGGTCGGCATCTTCAACGGCCCGGTCAACTTTGCCGATGGCACGATTACCGGTGTCGAAGGCACGGTGCGCGCCAATTTCGGCGACATAACCGATGCGCTTGACGGGTTTGGCGGGTTCTTCTCCATCACCTATGCCGATGCCGAGGTGGATAACGAGAACTTTGAGCCGCTGGCCATTCCGGGGCATTCGAAAGTCACGTGGTCGGGCGATGTCTATTACGAAAAGCATGGCTTCCGCGCCAAGCTGGCAGCCCGCTATCGCGACAAGTTCCTGTCGGAAGTGCAGAACTTTGACGGGTCGCTATCGGGCGCAGATGCCAAGAGCGAGACGATTCTCGATGCGCAGATCGGTTACACCTTTGAAAAGGCAGGCAGCTTCCTCAACGGGGTTGGTGTTCTGGTCGAGGTGTTCAATCTGACTGATGAGCCGTTCGTGACGGAGAACGATCTGTTCAGTGACAGCGGTGAACTGGTGGGGACTTTCCCGAGCCGCCATGAACAATACGGGCGGACCTTCAACTTCACGATCCGCAAGAACTTCTGACGAAATTACCTTCGGGTCGCTCCGGGGTAAAACGAGGGGCTCGCCAGCAATGGCGGGCCCTTTCGCTTATGGGCGGAGGAGCATTTCGGCCGCCGATCCGGAAAAAGGCGCGCAGCCGCGGCTTGACCCGGGCTTGACCCCGTCCAGGCTGGGCCAGGTCAATGTTTCACGCGAAACATTCCGGCATGTCGCTGGCTTGGAAAGCGCGCCGGATCAGGCTGTTTGCGGGGCGGCGCAGTGGCGGGCGATGAACGCGCCGTGGGTGGGCATCGCCGCCACCGCCTCGTCCATCGCGCTGCGGATCTGCGCCATCCGCTCGGCCACC
>JBGSKN010000268.1:0-2396 GCA_041741215.1 Erythrobacter sp.
CCATCAATTACGCAGCGATTGCGAGTGCTTCGTTATCGTTGGCACTTATGGTTTTTGAGCCTTATGCGGGTTACTCAGCCCGGGCAAAAACTACGCTTTTCAACACACGTCGATCCTGGTTCGGCCCCATCAGGAGTTGCAGCAAGCTGCCGCTTCTGGTGGAGCCGCCGGGTACTGCCCCCGGGTCCGTTGCATCTATTGCACGCAGCAATTTATCGCCATAGTCGGTTGCCCGACAAGGCTGATATAGCGCGGCAATCCTGAATGTGAAGTGAGCATCAAAATTGTGCGTTCCCGCGAAGGCGGGAACCTACCGGCGGACGAGCGCCAAACATTGGGAGGCCCCCGCCTTCGCGGGGGCTCACATTGCGATTTCTACTTCTTCAACGCGTCCCTGATTTCGGCCAGCAGTTCAATCTCGGTCGGGCCAGCGGGCGCGATTTCTGCGGGTGCCGCCATTTTCGACGTCAGCTTGGTCACATACCGCACCATCAGAAAGATGATGAAAGCCAGAATCACGAAGTTGATAAGCACCGAAACGAACGCCCCCAGCCCGATGACATTCGCCCCCGCTTCGCGCGCTGCGGCAAGCGTCATGCCCTCGGCAACCGCGCCCGACAGCACGAGATAGCGATCCGAAAAATCGATGTTGCCAAAGATCGCGCCGACAACCGGCATGATGATTTCATCGGTCAGCGATTTGACGATCGCGCCGAATGCCGCGCCGATGATCACCCCGACCGCAAGATCCATGACATTGCCCTTGGCGATGAAAGCCTTGAAATCCGATAGCATGTTGATCCCCTTTATCTGCTGCTTCGTCCTTCTGACACTCCGCATGCGCGCTGCCAAGCGTCAGTCTTTCCGCCGTCCACCGCTTGAACCCGCAAAGCGGTGTGCTATATCCGCAATACAGGAGTTTGCCGCGCTGCCCCCACCAAGGGGCCAGCGCCATCAGGAGGGATCGTTTCGATGACATTCACCACCATGCTGCGCGGCGCCTTTGCCGCCGTGGCTGCGCTAAGTCTGGCCGCCTGCGGGATCAATTCGGTTCCGGCTGCCGAGGAAGAGGCCAAGGCCAAGTGGGCCGATGTCGAGGCGCAGTTCCAGCGCCGCGCCAACCTCATCCCCAACCTTGCCGAAGTGACCAAGGGCGCGGGCGAGAATGAGCGCACGATCCTCACGCAAGTGACCGAAGCCCGTGCCAAGGCGACCAGCGTCAACATAACCGGCGATGATCTCAATGATCCGGCCAAGATGGAACAATTCGCCGCCGCGCAAAGCCAGCTCGGCGCGGGTATCGGCCGCCTGCTCGCCAGCGTCGAGGCCTATCCGACAATCCAGTCGAACCAGAACTACCTCGCGCTGCAAAGCCAGCTTGAAGGCACCGAAAACCGCATCGCGGTGGCGATCCGCGACTACAACGAAGCGGTGCGCAAATATAACACCACGATCCGCACCTTCCCCGACACCATCGGTGCGAATATCATCCACGGCGCGGAACCGATGGTGCCTTACAAGGCGGTGAGCGAAGGCGCTGAAACCGCGCCGACGCTTGATATGACGGCGAATTGACCGGCGTGTTTCGCCGCCTTGCGATAGTGCTCGCGCTGGCGGGGGCGTGGTTTGCCGCGCCCCTTGCTGCGCAGCCGCAGTTTCCCGAACTGACCGGGCGGGTGGTCGACAATGCCGATATCCTGACGCCCGAGGCCGAGGCCCGGTTGACCGCCAAGCTCGAAGCGCTCGAAACCCAGTCGCAGCGTCAGTTGGTGATCGCCACCATCCCCGATCTGCAAGGCTATGACATATCCGATTACGGCTATCAGCTGGGCCGCGCATGGGGGCTTGGCGATGCGCAGCGCAACGACGGCGCGCTGCTGCTGATCGCGCCGAATGATCGCAAGGTGCGGATCGAGGTCGGCTATGGCCTTGAAGGCTATCTGACCGATGCGCTGTCGGCGCTGATCATCCAGAACCAGATCCTGCCCGCCTTTCGCGACGGGGATTTTCCCGGCGGAATCGAGGCCGGTGCCGACGCGATCATCACCCAGCTGCAGTTGCCCCCCGAAGAGGCCGCGCAAATCGCCGCAGAAGCCGGAAAGGCGCGCCAAAGCGATGGCGGCTTTCCGGTTGGCGTGCTGATCTGGCTCGCCTTCATGTTCTTCTTTTTCATCCTGCCGATCATGTCCGGGCGCAAGCGGCGGCGCAAATACCGTTCCAAGGGCGCTGGCCCGTGGGGTGCGCGCGAAGGTTCGCCGGGCCGCGACCTGGGCGATACCGCGCGCGACATCATCCTGTGGGAAGTGGGCAGCGCGATTTTGCGCGGCGGCGAATTGTTCCATCTTGGCCGGATCATTGAGATCATCGCCGGTTATGTTGACGCTGGTCGCCTTGGC
>JBGSKN010000269.1:0-5521 GCA_041741215.1 Erythrobacter sp.
GTCGCACTGGCCGAGGCCCACGCCAAGGCCGGCCCGCCGCGCCGCAGCCTGGTGTTTCTGGCGGTGACGGCGGAGGAATCGGGACTGCTCGGCGCGAGTTACTATGCCGCAAACCCGGTCTATCCGCTGGCGCAGACGGTCGGCGGGATCAATATGGACGCGTTCCAGATGGCCGGCCCGGCCAGGGACGTGACCGTGGTGGGGCCGGGCAAGTCGCAGCTGGATGCCTTTCTGAACACCGCACTCGAAACAAGTGATCGCGGGCTCAACCCCGATCCCAAACCCGAAGCGGGGTATTACTACCGCTCCGATCACTTCGCCTTTGCCAAGCTGGGCGTGCCGATGCTGTATATTGATGGCGGGGTTGATCTGGTCGACGGCGGGATCGACGCGGGCACCGCTGCGGCGAAGGACTATACCGATAACCGCTATCACGGGCCGAAGGACGAATTCGACGAAAGCTGGGACTGGTCGGGCGTGATGGCCGATTTGCAGCTGTTCTTCCGCATTGGCCGGATGATGGCGATGAGCACCAGCTGGCCCAACTGGAACGAGGGTGATGAATTCAAGGGCGTGCGCGATGCCAATTGCGCGTCGGCGGACAAGGGCTGCTGACGGAAATCGGCGCCATGACCATCGTGATGCCCCCTGAATGGGCCGCGCAGGGCTGGCTGTGGATCGGTTTTCCGCATCTGGCCGAGGAATGGCCCGGCTGGCTTGAACCGGCGCAGGAGCAGATGGCGGCGTTTGCCAATGCCGTGGCGGAGAGCGGGCAGGCGGTGCGGCTGTTGGTGCGCGATGCCGATAACGAAGCGCGGGCACGGGCGCTTGTCAGCAGCAAGGTGACGCTCGAACAGCGCGCCTATGGCGATGTCTGGCTGCGCGATACCGGGCCGCTGGTGGTGGTTGATGGGGCCAAACGCGCGGCGCGGCGGTTCGGGTTCAACGGCTGGGGCGGCAAGTATCTGATGCCCGGCGACATGGAAATCGGGGCGCAACTGGCGCGCGATGCCGGGTTGGCGATCAACACGTCAGCGATGATCCTTGAAGGCGGGGCGATTGATGGCGATGGAACCGGGCTGGTCGTCACCACCGAGCAATGCCTGCTGAACCCCAATCGCAACCCGGCGATGACCCGCGCCGATATTGAGGCGGAGCTGGCCGCGCGGCTCGGTTTCACCCGCGTGCTGTGGCTGGGTGAGGGCCTGATCAACGACCACACCGATGGCCATGTCGATAACCTCGCGCGGTTTGTCGGGCCAAACCGGCTGGTGGTGCCCGAAGCGACCGGCACAGATGATCCCAACGCCGCAATCTACGCCGATGCGGCCACCCGCGCCGCCGCGTTCGGGGTGGAGGTGGTGCGCATCCCGTCGCCCGGCAGGATCGAGCGGGGCGGCGTGATCGAACCGGCCAGCTACGTCAATTTCGCGATCACCAGCCATCTGGTGGTGGTGCCGATCTTCGGCTCGCCCCATGATGCGGCAGGGGTGGCGGCGATTGCCGCGCTGTTCCCCGGCCGCGAAACCATCGGCCTTGCCGCAGACGCGGTGCTGGCAGGCGGCGGAGGGTTCCACTGTGCCAGCCAGCAAATGCCCGCGCTGCCGGGGACGGTTTAACGATTCGTTAGCAGTTTGGCGCGATGATCCTGCGCATGAACCACGTGCGCGCCCTTGCCCATCCGCTGGCTGCTGCCACCAGCCGGATTGATCCGCTCAATCTGGCGCGCAGCGTGATTGTGCTTGGCTGCGCTGCGGCGCTGATCCTGGCCGGATCGCCTCTGCCGGTCTGATCAGACCAGCCGCAGCAGCGCGCCAAACGCCGCGCCGCCCAGCACCAGCCCTACCACTGATCGCCATGCGGGATCGCTGATCCTGCCGGACATCATCATGCCCGTCCGGTTGCCGATCAGGACGACGGGAAACATCATCACGGCGAACACCAGAAGCTGCCACCGAAGTATGCCGAGCCACACCGCGCTGGCCAGCCCGGCGCTGGCGGCGATGGTGAAGATCAGCATCATTGATGCCTTGATCGTCACGCGCGGCAGGTCGCGCCCTGCGTAATAGGGCACAACCGGCGGGCCGGGCATCCCGGCATAGCCGGTCATCAGCCCGCTCAGCACGCCGACCGCGCTGGTCATCAACCGTCCCGGCATTGCGCTGCCTCGCCGGGGGAGGAGGATCGCCAGAAACGCGCTGAAAGCGATCAGTGCGATCACCAGCCGGGCGATATCCGCCCCGGTCGAAGCCAGCGCATATAGGCCGAGCGGGGTTGTCAGCACCACAATCGCGCCGATCATCCAGGCACTGCGTTCAGCCTCGCGCACCAGCATCCGCACTTCGGTCAGTCCGATCAGCAGCGACAGGCAATTGCCCAGCACCACCGCCTCGACCGGCGGCAACGCCAGCGCGAGGATCGGCACCAGCAGGATCGCCATCCCAAACCCGGTCAACCCGCGCACAAAGGCCGCACCCAGCGCCGCACCCAGCGCGACCGCAACTTGCAGCGCGGTGAACCCGCCTACGAGGTTATCCACCATCTCCACCTTGTGGAAAAGTGTGTCTTGACAACGGAATTAGAATGAGTCCGAATTTCCTGTGAAGGGTTGAAATATTGCGAATCGCGCGTATACTGTCACTCAAGTGGATTGGGGGTTCCCGGTCGGCGTCATAGCCTCGGTGGGTTCACCGGGGCTTTTCGCTTTTTGGCGAAGGGAAAATTTTCAGACCAAAGCCCTCGAACTCCCGTCCGACCAGCGTTCTCCCGCCCTTGCAAAAGAACTTTGGCCGCAAGGACTCAAACGCTCGATTTGCCCGCTCTGGGCGAAGGTAATTTATTCCTATTGGCCTGGCAACCAAATCGGCCAATTGCAGACCTGTCGAATTAATCTGTTTGTTGGCGAATTTGATCACGAATGGATATTGTTTTCGCCTGCCATTATTGCCCGCGCAAAGTTTAAGGAATTCCAATTCTAGTTCGGCGTCTTCCTTTTTTCCTCGTGCTCCGAATATCAAATGAGTTCGTCGACCGGTTTGATTTTTTTCGTCAAGAAGATCAGCCAAGGTCTCAAGACAATGACCGAGAGCAATGTGGTAAGGGTTGTCGGTTACATCAGCCGTGGGCTGATGTGCCAACTTATCGATTACGCAGGAAATGAGGATGAAATTGCTCTCTTCGACAACTGCGTTAAGTTCACCGAAGAACCTGTCTTTCCGTTCCTTGCTGCGAGCCAGGAAACCGAACTGCCCGGCCTCCATCCTGATTTCACGTTCGTGCAAAATCACGACATCATGGCCGAAATTTCTGAACTTCAGATGCTCGATTGATGGAATGACCTTTTCGATATAATTCTTCTTGTAGAACACGCAGAAGGCCAAAACGAAGACCGGATAAGTTTGATCGACCTTCGCTAACGAATGGTCGCCGCTCTCATCAACATAGACGATAAAGTCACTATCCGCTTTGTCGTCGTGATCGCTCATCCTTGCTACGCTATCACCGTGTGATTCCGCTAGCAATATCGACTATTTGCCGCGCAGATCAGGCGGTGTGGCTTCGGTGCGGATCAGCGCGATGGCGTCGGCAAGGCTCATCACCCGCTGGTGCTCTGCACCCAGTGTGCGCACCGCGACGGTGCCTTCCTCGGCCTCGCGCTTGCCGACCACCAGCAGGTGCGGAACCTTGGCAAGCGAGTGTTCGCGCACCTTGTAGTTGATCTTCTCGTTGCGCAGGTCGGTTTCCACCCGGATGCCCGCCGCCTGCAATTGCGCGGCGACATCGCGGGCGTAATCGTCGGAATCGGAGACAATCGTCGCCGCCACCGCCTGCACCGGGGCGAGCCAGACCGGCATGCGCCCGGCGTAATGCTCGATCAGAATGCCGATGAAGCGTTCATAGCTGCCGAAAATCGCGCGGTGCAGCATCACCGGGCGGTGCTTGTCACCATCCTCGCCGATGTAATGCGCATCCAATCGTTCGGGCAGCACTCGGTCCGACTGGATCGTGCCGACCTGCCAGGTGCGCCCGATCGCATCGGTCAGGTGCCATTCGAGCTTGGGGGCATAAAACGCGCCTTCGCCGGGCAGTTCCTCCCATTCAAGACCGTTCGCCGTCAAAGCATCGCGCAGTTCCTGTTCGGCCTTGTCCCAATCGGAATCGCTGCCGAAGCGTTGATCGGGGCGCAGCGCCAGCTTGATGTCATAGGTGAAGCCGAAATCGCGATAGACCGAATCGGCCAGCGCGATGAAGTCCTGCACTTCGGCCACGACCTGGCTTTCGGTGCAGAAGATATGCGCATCGTCCTGCGTGAACTGGCGCACCCGCATCAGCCCGTGCAGCGCGCCGTGGGGTTCGTTGCGGTGGCAGCAGCCCATCTCGCCCAGCCGGACCGGCAGATCGCGGTAGGACGTGATGCCCTGTTTGAACACCAGCACATGCGCCGGGCAGTTCATCGGTTTGAGCGCCATCCACTCAGCATCAGCGGCGACGGCGGGGTGCGAGCCACCACCGCTTTCGTCGACTTCGGGCACCATGTCGGGCACGGCGAACATGTTCTGCGCATATTTGCCCCAATGGCCCGATTGCTCCCACTGGCGCACGTCCATCAGCTGCGGGGTCTTGATCTCGCGGTAGCCCGCACCGTCCATCTTGCGGCGCATATAGGCCTCAAGCTCGCGCCAGATACGATAGCCCTTGGGGTGCCAGAAGACAGAACCGTGGGCTTCTTCAGCCAAGTGGAACAGGTCCATCTCGCGCCCCAGCTTGCGGTGATCGCGCTTGGCGGCTTCTTCCAGCCGGGTGAGGTGCGCCTGCAATTGCTTCTTGTTGAGCCAGCCGGTGCCATAGATGCGGGTGAGTTGCGCATTGTTCTGATCGCCGCGCCAATAGGCCCCGGCGACGCGCATCAGCTTGAAGGCATCGGGGTCGAGTTTCCCGGTGCTCGGCAAATGCGGACCGCGGCACATGTCGAGCCAGTCGTCACCGCTCCAATAGACAGTCAGTTCCTCGCCCCCATCTTCATTGGCCGGCAGTTCCTTCGCCCATTCCGCCTTGAAGCTCTCGCCCTCGGCGGCCCACTTGGCGATCAGCGCCTCGCGGCTCCACACTTCGCGGCGCAGCGGCTTGTCGGCGCGGATGATCGCGCGCATCGCGTCTTCGATCGCGGGCAGATCGTCCATGCTGAACGGTTCGCGGCCTTCGGGCGCTTTCACATCATAGTAAAACCCGTCATCGGTCGCCGGGCCGAAGGTGATCTGCGTGCCGGGGAACAATGCCTGCACCGCCTCGGCCAGCACGTGGGCATAATCGTGGCGCGCGAGTTCGAGCGCATCGGCTTCATCGCGGGCGGTGACGAGCGCGCGCGCCGCGTCGCCGACACACGGCCGGTTGAGATCGCGCAGTTCTCCGTCAACCAGCGCAGCCTTGCGGTGTTCACAGCAAGGAGTCCAGCCATTTTCAAAACAAAGGGTTCTGTACCTAGACCCGCAGTGAGGGGGCAACCACAAACCCTTGAGAGGGG
>JBGSKN010000270.1:0-4634 GCA_041741215.1 Erythrobacter sp.
GGGTCGGGGCCGATCGGGGTTGTCATCCAGGAAGGGAGTTCGGGCGCCGCGCGCTCCCCCGGTTGCGCAGTGTCACCCGGCACCAGCGGCTCGGCGCGGTGGCCCCATTCCTTGCGCCGCAACCACACCGGGTCATCCAGCTCACCGCCATCGAACAACGGTTCGAGCCGCGCGTACCAGCTGTCTTCGTGCGGCGATCCCTTTTTGGCTTCCCTTTTGTTGAGCGATCCGCCGATGAACAGCGCTTCTTCGGCGCGGGTCAGCGCGACGTAGAGCAACCGCCAATGTTCCTGCATCGCGGCCGTTTTGGCCTCTTCTTCGGCTGCGCTGACCCGGCCCTTGCGTTCGTTCGTGTTAAGCGGCGGCAGCGGCACCGCGCGCCCGCGTTCAGGATCGCTCCCCAGCCCGAATGCATCATCGTCCAGCGCCAGATCACCCGGCTTGCCCGGCTCACCCGTGGCATCGGCAAGGATCACGATCGGCGCCTGCAAGCCCTTTGCGCCGTGCACGGTCATCACCCGCACCTGTCCGGTGGCGCTATCGGAATCGCGTTTCAAATCACCGGCTCCCGCGTCGAACCACTGCAGGAATCCCGCCAGGCTCGGCCATTGGTCCGCTTCAAACGCGAAGGCCGTATTGACCAGTTCATCGAGCGGATCATTGGCCTCGCCCCCCAACCGTGCAACCAGCCGCGCGCGGCCTTGCCACGGGCCGGTCAGCAACCATGTGATCAGCGCCTGCGGGGTCTGGTAATCGGCACGGCGCAGAAGTTCGCGCAGACGGTTGGCCGTCTCCAGCACCAACGGCGGCGCATCCGCGCGGCGCAAATGATCCCACAACCGCACCTTTTCAGGCCGGGGCACATGGGCGAGGATATCGTCCTGCGTCCACCCAGTCAGCGGCGAGGCGAGCAGGTTTGCAAGGCTCAGATCATCGAGCGGTTGCGCCGCAAACCGCAAGGCTGCCAGCACATCCTTCACCGCCAGCGGCGCGCCCAGCCGCAGCCGGTCTATCCCGGCCACAGGCACCCCGCGAGCGTGCAGCTTGGCCACAATCTGCGCCGCGAGTGCTTTTCTCTGGCGCACCAGCACCATGATATCGCCCGCCTGCGCATGGCGGCGCACGCCTTTTTCCAGCACGAACGGATCGGTCAGGCTCACCCAGCGCTGAACCTGCTGCGCGATTCTTTCGGCAAGCAAGGTGTCATGCGCGGGCAGCCAGTCATCGTCGGCGTCCTTGGCCCCGCCCTTGGCCCCGTCCTCGCCGCCATCCTCCTCCTCGCCATCCGCGCCCTCACCCGCTTTGGGAATCACGGGCGGCCAAAGCGTGACAAGACCGGGACGCTTGGTGCCTTCATGCGGCGCGGGCTCGCGATCAAGTCCGAAGGCGTCAAAGCCCAGCAGCGCGATCATGCGGTTGACGAAATCGAGCACCACATCGGCGGTGCGGAACGACTGGCCCAGATCAAGATCCTGCCACCCCGGCTCACGGCGATTGATCCGGCTGCTACGGATGCCGTCACGCGCCTGCATGATGCGCGACTCAACCTTTTGTTTGGCGCGGGCGAAGTTTTCCGGGCTGGTGCCCTGGAACCCGAAAATCGCCTGCTTGTAATCGCCCACGGTGAAGATGGTGCGCAGTTTATCACCACGCGCGCCTTCGCCGCTGAAGAAATCGTCGATCAGCGCGAACACGATGTCCCACTGGCGTTGATTGGTATCCTGCGCCTCGTCGATCAGGATGTGGTCGAAATGCCGATCAAGTTTATAACGGATCCAGTCCGCCGCATCGGAATTGCCGAGCAGATGCGCTGCCTTGCGGATCAGATCGGCAAAATCGAGCAGCCCTTCGCGCGCTTTTCGCGCTTCCCAGAGCAGCGCGAACGCGCGCCCGATTTCGAGCGCGGCGGTGACGATTTCGGCGGTGGAAAGCAGCGCGCGGCGAATTTCAAACTCTTCAATCGCTGCTGCGATCATGTCCTGATTATCGATGAAATCGGGGTCAGTCTCGCGCGGCTTCTTGAGAACAAGACTGGGCACCCCGTCAGCCCTGAGCAGCGTCCCGCGAAAACCCGCAGCGCCTGAAATCCGCTCGGGCCAATCAAGCTCCAGCCACTCACGCATGAAGACAAGGCACTTGGTCGCCGTCGCCGTGCCCCATGCTTCGAGCGGGGGAATCATCGCCAGCAGATGATCGTCCGGGAAGATATCGGGGCGCAGCGGCTCATTCGCCCAGTCCGCGCCAGCATCGGACGGCATGCCCAAGGTCTGGCGCACCCTTGCATCCATCGGTGAAAGCCACGCGTCCCGGCCTTCCCACATGTCATGCGCATCGGCCGCGCGCATCAGCCATTTTTGCAGTGCGCCCGGTTCCTTGCGGGTGGTGAACAGCCTGATCGCATCCAGCAACCGCGCATCGCCCGCGCTCTCGGCCACTTCGACAAGTTCGGTCAGAACCTCGCGCGCCAACAGGTCGCGGCTGCGATCATCCATCACCCGCGTGCCGGGGGAAAGGCCCGCCTCTTCAGGAAAATTGCCGATCAGAAACTGCGCAAAGGCATGGATTGTATCGATCCTGAGGCCGCCGCCGGGGCAATCGAGCACGCTGGCAAACAGGCTGCGCGCACGTTCCAGCGTGGCGGGGTCAATATCCGCGCCGAGATGGCCAAGTTCCTTTGCCAGCGTCGCCTCGGGCAATCGCACCCAGCGCGCCAGCACCGCGTTGATGCGATTGGCCATTTCCGCCGCACCCGCCTTGGTGAAGGTCAGACACAATATCTGCGAAGGCGCAACATCCGCGCGCAGCAACAGCCGCAGCACGCGCGCGGACAGCACCTGCGTCTTGCCCGTCCCCGCCGATGCCGAAAGCCACACGTTGTCAGCAGGGTTCGCCGCAATCAGTTGATTGCCGGCCAGCGGGAACACCAATCCGCCGCCCCCGCTCATTCCGCATCCCCTTCATCGGTCAGCGACGTCACCCATTCATCAAGGCGCATCAGCTGATCATATTCGTTATAGCCCTTGTAATCAGGGCTTTTGCGCGCGGTGAACGGCTCTGTGCCCTTGATATACAGGCCAATCGCCTCGGCCAGCTTTTCGGCGTGAAACGGTATGTACCTTTCGGGTTCCAGGCCGGTTTTGGCCTTCCCCTCCTTCATCGGGGTCTGCCAATAGCCGAATGTGCCAGTGTCCTTGTTCTTGCCCAGCGACCAATATTCAAACCGCGTCGGTGTGCCTGTCACCACTGTTGCGTTTCGTTCAAACCGGCCATGCTGCGCGATCAGGCCAAGGATGCCAAGTTGCAGTGCATAGCCTGCCGTGACCTGTTGCTTGCTTGGCGGCGCACCGGTTTTGTAATCGACGATTGCCAGCGTCCCATCGGCCAACCGGTCGATGCGATCGACCCGGCCGATCACCTTGGCCCCGTCAAAGCGCATCGCCCCTGTATATTCGCTCGCCAGAACGCGGCGCCCCGGATGTTCAGGCGCATCGATCATCGCTGCAAACGCCTCCAGCGCCGCAATCAGGCGCGGTTGCCACAGCGCGCGGAACAGCGGATGCACACGCGCGGCGGCGAACTGCGCGGTTGCGAAAGGCGCAATTGGCAGCGCAGGATCGGTAACGCGAGCCTCATGCCACTTGTCGAGAATGTCGTGCACCAAGGTGCCACGCAGCGCCGGATCGCTGAACGGATCGGCAGCGAGCGGTTGCAACTGTCTGAGATCAAGAATCGCCTGCGCGTAGAACTGATAGGGATCGCCCAATAGCCGGTCGAGCGCAGTCACCCTGATCGCAACATCACGCAAGGCGGGCGCAGGATCGGGCGCAGGCCGCCTATAGGCCTCTGCCTTGGGCCGTTCGCGGTCAAGATGCCCAAGCAGCGCCGGGATCGCGGTTTCGCGGTGCTCTTTCGCCAGATCATCGCCCAGCAAAGCCTCCACCCGCAGCACAAATCGTGACGGCAGCGTCGGCCCTTCGGCATCGCGCAGCGCCCGGCTCAGCACCACTTGCGGAGCGCCCAGCGCCCCGGCCAGATCATGCGCGGCCAGCCCGATCCGGAACTCCGCCCCCGGCACGCCGAGCGCGCGAAGGATCGCTGGGGCAAGCAATGGATCAGCGGCGGGCGATTGCGGCCAGCTGCCTTCGTTCATCCCGGCGCAGATCACCAGATCAGCCCGCGCCATGCGCGCTTCGAGCAAGCCGTAGATCGCGACCCGCGGGTGCCCGCCATAACCGGGGCGCACCGCAATTTCGTCCATCACGTCGCGCAGAATGCCCGCGATATCGGCGCTTTCGATTTGTGTGCCGAGCGCTTCGGCGTGGCCGCGCAATTCTTCGATCATGGTGCCAAGCGCGCGTCCATCCTCACGCTCCCATGCCGATGGTCCGGCAAAGGCCTCGGCAGCGGCGGCAAGTATCCCGAGCGCATCGGACAGGCCCATTTGCTGCGGCCAAGCCGCAAGCGGCGCGATCAACCCCTCAGCCTCAGCCCACCAGGCGTCCACGCCAGCTTTGGTCGCCGCATGGCGCAGCGGTTCCATCCCCGGCGCAGGGGACGGCCCGCGCAATTGCCGGTCAAACGCGCGCAGGCCGGTCAGCCATGCCTGCCGCGCCTCCCCATCACTGCCGCGCACC
>JBGSKN010000271.1:0-5632 GCA_041741215.1 Erythrobacter sp.
CGCACGCGGGACGGGTGCGGCTGACGACAAAGCGCGGACGGGCGGCCATCGGCGGCAGCGGCTGCGGCGCGTCGGAACGCAGCACCACCCCGTCATCCAGTCCCGCCCCACTTCGTCCAGGCCCGCTTAACCCGGTCATGCTTGACCCGGGCAGGGCCACCGCGCCCAGCACCGCAACCCCATCGACCGCAAGCGCGACATGCACCGCCCAATCGGCGCGCGCCTCGCCATATTCGCGGGTGCCATCGACCGGGTCAATGATCCACACCCGGCTTTGGGTCAGACGCGCGGCATTATCCTTCTCCTCCTCCGACAGCAGGCCGTCGTCGGGCCGCGCCGCGCGGATTGCATGGCACAGGAACTGGTTCGCCGTGGCATCGCCCGCCGCGCCAAGTGCCTTGCCTTCAATCAACCCGCTCGCCCGCACTTCGAGCAGAACCCGCCCCGCAGCCCTGGCCAGCCGCGCAGCGAGTTCGCCATCGCTCAACCCTGCCGCACTCATTTGAGCGGCAGGATCTGCTGGATGATGAACCGCGCCGCTTCCTCAGGCGTCATATCGACCGTATTGACCCGGATTTCGGGGTTTTCAGGTGCTTCGTAAGGGCTGTCGATCCCGGTGAAGTTCTTGAGATCACCGCGACGGGCTTTCTTGTAGAGGCCCTTCACATCGCGGCTTTCGGCAACCTCCAGCGGTGTGTCGACGAAAATCTCGATGAACTCGCCCGGCTCCAGCATGTCGCGCACCATCTGGCGTTCAGCCCGGAACGGAGAGATGAACGCGGTCAGCACGACTAGCCCGGCATCCGCCATCAACTTCGCCACCTCGCCCACCCGGCGGATATTCTCGATCCGATCGACTTCGGTAAAGCCAAGATCGCGGTTGAGACCGTGTCGAACATTGTCGCCATCCAGCAGGAACGTGTGGCGATTCATCAGGAACAGCTGCTTTTCGACCTCGTTGGCGATGGTCGATTTGCCGCTGCCCGAGAGCCCGGTGAACCACAACACGCGCGGGGACTGATTCTTCATCCCGGCATGGTCTTCGCGGGTGATCGCGGTCGGCTGCCAGTGGACATTATCGGCGCGGCGCAGGCTGAATGCGATCATCCCCGCGGCCACGGTCGCGTTAGTGAACTTGTCGATCAGGATGAACCCGCCAAGCTGCCGGCTCGCCGCATAAGGCTCAAACACGATCGGCCTGTCCGTGGCGAATTCTGCCACGCCGATGGCGTTCAGCTCCAGCGTTTTGGTCGCGAGATGGTCAAGACTGCCAGTGTCGATTTCGTATTTGGGCGGCTGAACCGTCGCGCTGACGGTTTGCGTGCCGAGCTTCAGCCAGTAACCGCGCCCCGGCTTCAGCGCCTCCTCGCCCATCCACACCAGGGTCGCGCTGAACTGATCAGACACCTGCGGCGGATCGCCCGCAGCCGCAATCACATCGCCGCGGCTGCAATCGACCTCGTCAGTCAAGGTCAGCGTGACCGACTGGCCCGCAACCGCCTCATCCAGTTCGCCCGTAAGGGTAACGATTGATTTGACCGTGCTGGTCTTGCCCGACGGCACGATCCGCACCGCATCGCCCGCACGGATGGTGCCGCTGGCAATCAATCCGGCAAACCCGCGAAAATCGAGATTGGGGCGGTTGACCCACTGCACCGGCATGCGGAACGGCTGATTTTGCGCAGCGGCGGCGTCCACCTCCACCGTTTCGAGATGCTCGATCAGCGCCGGGCCATCGTACCATGGGGTGTTGGCCGAAGGGGAGGCCGTGATATTGTCGCCCTTGAACCCCGAAATCGGGATCGCGGTGAATTCGTCGATCCCGATACCCGTCGCAAACTCACGGTAATCGGCCACGATCCGGTCAAACACCGCCTGATCAAAGCCGACCAGATCCATCTTGTTCACCGCCAGCACCAGATGACGGATGCCGAGCAGGTGCACCAGATAGGAATGCCGCCGGGTTTGCGCCAGCACCCCCTTGCGCGCATCAATCAGGATCACGGCAAGATCGGCGGTTGAGGCGCCGGTCACCATATTGCGGGTATATTGTTCGTGTCCCGGCGTATCGGCGACGATGAACTTGCGCTTTTCGGTGGCGAAAAAGCGGTAGGCGACATCGATGGTGATGCCCTGTTCGCGCTCTGCTGCAAGCCCATCGACCAGCAGTGCGAAATCGATCTCTTCGCCTTGGGTGCCGTGGCGTTTGCTATCGCTTTCCAGCGCCGCGAGCTGATCTTCGAAGATCATCTTGGAATCATACAACAGCCGCCCGATCAGGGTGGATTTGCCATCGTCCACGCTGCCGCAGGTAATGAAGCGCAGCAGGCTCTTGTGCTGATGCGCTTCAAGATAGGCGTCAATATCCTCTGCGATCAGGGCATCGGTGTGGAAGGAGGACGGCGTTTCCATCAGAAATATCCCTCCTGCTTTTTCTTCTCCATGCTCGCATCCCCGCCATCCTTGTCGATCACCCGGCCCTGGCGCTCGCTGGTGGTGGTGAGCAGCATTTCCTGCACCACTTCGGACAAGGTGGAGGCGCTGCTATCGACCGCGCCGGTCAGCGGGAAACAGCCGAGCGTGCGGAACCGGATCGATCGCGTGGTGATTTCGGGCCGGTAGCCCATCGCCTGCTCCATCCGGGGCAGATCGTCGGCCATGAACAGCCCGCCTTCATATTCATAGGTCGGTCGCGGGGCAGCAAAATAGAGCGGCACGATCTCGATATTTTCGGCCATGATATATTGCCATATGTCGAGTTCGGTCCAGTTGGAGATCGGAAAGACCCGGATGCTTTCGCCCTTCTTCTTGCGGGTGTTGTAAAGGTTCCAGAGTTCAGGGCGCTGATTTTTCGGGTTCCAGCCGTGGTGCGCGTTGCGGAAGCTGAACACGCGTTCCTTGGCGCGGCTCTTTTCCTCATCACGCCGCGCGCCGCCGAAGGCGACATCGAAGCCGTGGAGATCGAGCGCCTGTTTCAAACCTTGCGTCTTCCACATATCGGTGTGCAGCGGGCCGTGCGCGAACGGATTGATGTCGCGCGCTTTGGCGTCGGGGTTGTGATAGACCAACAGCTCCATCCCGGCATCGTGCGCAGCCTTTTCACGCAGCGCATACATGTCCTTGAACTTCCAGGTGGTGTCGACATGCAGCAACGGGAACGGCGGGGGCGCGGGATAAAATGCCTTTTTGGCAAGATGCAGCATCACCGCTGAATCCTTGCCCACCGAATAGAGCATGACCGGCTTTTCCGCCTCGGCCATGACTTCACGGAAGATATGGATGCTTTCGGCTTCGAGCCGTTCAAGATGGGTCAGGCTGCGCATTATTTGCAGCTACACGCAGAACCGCGCATGACAAGCACAGTTTTGGTTGGGGCGGCGCAAGCGCAGGCATGGGGCCGCGTGACACCAGCAGGCTGGCAGGTTGGGTTGTCCTTGCACCGCGATTATCGCAGGGCTAGGCGCAACCAGCACACAACCGCTAACGCATTTCCAGACGGAAGGACCACCGGGGCCGCCAATGGCGATACCATTGACGTTATTCATGCTGGTGGCGCTGCCGTTTCTTGCCGCGCTGATGATCGCGCTGGTGCCAGCCGCCTCGCGCGGGGTGCATTCGGGCATCGCCGCCGGAGCGAGCACGCTGGGGCTTGCCTTGCTGGCGACGCTGGCCGGAGCGGTAATTGACGGAACAGTGCCATCGGTATCGTGGAGCTGGGTGCCATCACTGGGGCTTGACGTCACGCCGATGGTCGATCCGCTGGGCCTGATGTTTGCCGGATTGATCCTGGGCATTGGCGTGCTGGTGGTGATCTTTGCCCATTTCTATCTCCATGCGGGCGAGGCGACCGGGCGGTTCTTTGCCAGCCTGATGCTGTTTCAAGGCGCGATGCTCGGCATTGTGATCGCCGGCAATGTGTTGTTGTTGCTGGTGTTCTGGGAACTGACCAGTCTGTCATCATTCCTGCTGATCGGATTTTGGCAGCACAAGGCCGAAGCGCGGCAGGGCGCGCGCATGGCGCTGGCGATTACCGGCGGCGGGGGCTTGGCGCTGATTGGCGGCATGGTGTTGCTGGGCGTGGTGGCGGGATCGTTCGATCTGATGACGATTCTCGAACGCGGCGATGTGGTGCGCGCTTCGCCGCTATATCCGGCAATCCTTGGCTTGGTCTTGCTGGGCTGCTTTACCAAATCGGCGCAGTTCCCCTTTCATTTTTGGCTGCCCCACGCGATGGCTGCGCCTACCCCGGTCAGCGCTTACCTGCATTCTGCAACGATGGTGAAAGCGGGCGTGTTCCTGCTCGCGCGGTTGTGGCCGGTATTGGCGGGGACCGAAGCTTTCACCGTGATCGTCAGCAGTGTAGGGCTGATCACGATGGTGTTTGGAGCAGGGGTGGCGCTGTTCCGGCATGATCTGAAAAGCATCCTTGCCTATTCGACCGTGAGCCAACTGGGCCTGCTGGTGATGCTGCTCGGCTTTTCGCTGGAACTGGCGGCGCTGGCGGCGGTATTGCACATCCTGAACCATGCCGCGTTCAAGGCGGCGTTGTTCATGAGCGCCGGGATTGTCGAGCATGAAGCCGGCACGCGCGATATCCGGCGACTAGGCGGGCTTGCCAAGGCGATGCCGATAACCGCGCTGATCGCCACCCTTGCCGCCGCATCAATGGCCGGACTGCCGCCGTTGGGCGGGTTCATATCGAAGGAGCTGATGCTCTATCAGACGCCAGAGTTGGTGCTGTGGGGCGTGGAATGGCTGGTGCCAGCGGTGGCAACCATCGGGGCAACGCTTTCGGTCGGTTATTCACTACGGCTTGCCCACCATCTGTTTTTCGGTGTGCCGCGCGCGGATGAACCCTTTGCCCGCGCGCACGATCCGGGCTTTGGCATGTGGGCCGCGCCTGCATTGCTGACGCTGCTGGCGGTGCTGCTTGGGCTGATCCCGATGCTGCTGGCCGGGCCGCTGGTGGGCGCGGTGACGGGAGCGGTTATCGGCGGCGGCGCGCCTGAATTTGATCTGGCGCTGTGGCACGGGGTGAACCTCGCGCTGATCCTCAGCCTTATTGCGGTCGTGGGCGGGGTGGCGCTGTTGTGGCGGCACGAACGGCTGCTGGTGCTGTGGGAACGCGCGCGCCTGCCCGATGCCAAGCGCATGTTCGAAGCCGTGCTCGGCTTTGCCGACACCTGGGTGCGCAAGTCCATTGTCGCGACGCACACACCTTCGTTGCAGCGGATGCTGCTGGCGAGCTTTGCGGTTATCGTCGCACTGGTGATCGACGGCGCGCTGGTAGGCGGCGGCGTTTTCACCGGAACGCGCGCGCTCCTGCCTGCGTCGATCCCGGCCATCGCCGCCTGGGCGTTGTTGGTCGCGGCAACTGCGGCGGTGGTGAACGATTCGCATAACCGGTTCCGGGTGCTGATTTATATCAGCGTGATCGGCCTGATCGTCAGCCTTGCCTTCGTGCAGTTTTCTGCCCCGGATCTGGCGCTGACACAGATTTCGGTCGAGGTGGTGACGGTGCTGTTGTTGCTGCTGGCGCTCAATCTGTTGCCCAAGGCACCGCCGCTGCTTTCCAGCGCGCCGCGCAAATGGCGTGATGGCGCGCTGGCGGCGCTGGGCGGGGTGCTGGTGG
>JBGSKN010000272.1:0-7642 GCA_041741215.1 Erythrobacter sp.
CTGCGCCGCCGCGCCGCACAGCGCGGGCGAATGGGCGTGGATGATATCGGGCCGCCAGTCTGCCGCCAGCGCGCGGATTGCGCGGTCAAGCGCGTTGATTTCGCCCAGCTCGCGCAGTGCCGGCGGGCCTGCGGGAAGGCCTGCGGTGCGATGGAAGGTCAGACCATCGGCCATTTCGGGCGAGCCATGATCCGCAGCTTCGAGATTATGCCGCTGCCCGGTGATCCCGCGCACCTGCAGCCCCAGCCCCTCCTGCGCCTTCAAAATCGCGCGGGTGCGGAAGGTGTAGCCGCTGTGGAGCGGCAGCGAGTGGTCAAGGACGTGGAGCACGCGGGTCATGACCCGTCACTTAGCGCAGATGTGCTTAACGCGGCGTCAACTGCATGCGCGTAAGCACGTCAGGTATCGCGGCCCGGAGCCACCTGAGATGATCGACTATTTTGCGCTAGCGCTGGGGCATGGCCTGATTGCCATTGCGTTGCTGCGGCTGGTGCTGCGCGACGGGCTTGATGTTGATCCGCTGATCAGCACGATCGCCGCCGAAACCGCCGAAAACCGCAAATCGGCGCGCAGTGCCGGGCGCAAAGCGGCCCGCCGTGTGCACGAAATGGACGAGGTTGATGCCGAAGGCGACGGCGGCGAACACCAAGGCACCATCACGCAGCCCCCGCGCAGACGACCAGGCGGCGGCCAATAGAAACCATGCTCGACCTCGTTTTCCTTGCTTTCATCGGATATGTTCTGGCGCTGGGCCTTCGGCGCCCGTTCCTGTGGGTGCTGTTATATGTCTATATCGACATTCTTGCCCCGCAGCGGATCGGCTATTCGATCATCGCCAGCCTGCCGGTATCGTTGATCGCGTTCGCCGCTGCGTTTGGCGGATGGGTTGCGCTGGATCGCAAGAGTGGCGCGCGTTTCACGGCCAGGCAGGGATTGATGCTGGCGCTGCTGGCCTATTGCTGGTGGACCACCGGCAACGCCGATTTCCCCGAAGCTGCTGCGACCAAGTGGGACTGGGTGTGGAAGGCGTTGCTGTTTGCGATCTTCCTGCCGCTGACGCTCACAACCCGTGCGCGGATCGAAGGGCTGGCTCTGGTGCTGGTGCTGTCGATTGCCACCATCGTGATCGGCACGGGGATGAAGACCGTGCTGGGCGGGGGCGGGTATGAAAACCTCAAATTCTTCGTCAACGACAATAGCGGGATCTATGAAAGTTCAACCCTGGCGACGGTGGCGATCGGGCTGATCCCGATGATCTGGTGGTTTGTGCGCCATGGCACATTGTTCCGCCCGCACTGGGCGGTGACGGGTTTTGCCGCAGCGCTGACCTTTGCCTGCCTGCTTGTGCCCATCGGCACCGAAGCGCGCACCGGACTGCTGTGCATCGCCGCGCTCGGGGTGCTGATGCTGCGCTATACCCGCCACCGCTTGCTGTTCATCGCCGGGGCAGGCGTGCTGGGCCTGACCGCGCTGCCGTTTCTGCCGCAAAGCTATTACGAACGCATGGCGACCATCGCCGCGCCGGGCGGCGATGAAAGCGCATCGACCCGCGTGGCGGTGTGGCAATGGACGATTGATTACGTCGATGAAAAACCCTTTGGCGGCGGGTTCGATGCCTATCGCGGCAACCGTTTTTCCTATGTCATGCCGGTCAAGGAGGTCGCCGGAAACACCACCACGGTGGAATACAAGGAGGTGGTCGACGAAGGCCGCGCGTTCCATTCCTCGATCTTTGAAATGCTGGGCGAACAAGGCTGGCCGGGGCTGTTCATCTGGCTGGCGCTGCACGGAATGGGGCTGTGGCAGATGGAGCGCATCCAGCGGCGTTGGCGCGGGCGCGAGGATGAAGCGGAACGCTGGATCGCGCCGTTTGCGGCCGCCTTGCAGATGGGCGCAGTGATCTACATTGTTGGCGCGCTGTTTCAGGGGATCGCCTACCAGCCGGTGATGCTGATGCTGGTTGGTTTGCAGATCGGGCTGCATTCCTACTGCAAGCGGATCGATTCGGCGCGGGTGCTGCTGGATCGCAGCCAGGCGCGCAAGCAGGCGATCAGCGGCAAGACGCGCGGTGCCGTAACGGCATAGGCATCCCCGTTGCGCTCCCCCCGATGATGCGCCATGACACTGCCGCACAAGCAGCGCGGCGGACACGGGATATCGCCTGCGCAAAAGCGAAGGAGAAGCCCGATGACCCCGCAGGAATTGGCCGCCAAGGTTGGCGAAAATATCGGCACCAGCCATTGGGCTGAAATGAGCCAGGAACGCATCAACCAGTTCGCCGAGGCGACCGGTGATCACCAGTTCATCCATGTGAATGCAGAAATGGCCAAGATGACCCCGTTCGGCGGCACCATCGCCCACGGCTTCCTGACCTTGTCGATGATCCCCTATCTCAGCGCGAACAGCGATATGCCGCGCATTGACGGGATCAAGATGGGCGTGAATTACGGCGGCAACAAAACCCGCTTCATCGCCCCGGTGCGATCGGGCAAACGCATTCGTGGTCACTGGAAACTGCTGGAAATGGTCGAAAAGCGCCCCGGCCAGTGGCAGCAGACGGTCGAAATCACGATCGAGATCGAAGGCGAGGAAAAGCCCGCGCTGATCTGCGAATGGATCACGCAGTTTTTCGTCTAGAAAACCGTGTGAGTCCCCGCGAAGGCGGGGGCCTCCCGCAAACTGGCACCTGATTGCCTGAGGCCCCCGCCTTCGCGGGGGCGCACAATTGAGAACTGAAGGATATCCTCATGTCACGTGAAGCCGTTATCGTTTCCACCGCCCGCACCCCGATTGGCCGTGCTTACAAGGGCGCCTTCAATGCCACACCCGGCCCCACGCTCGGCGCCTACAGCCTCGCCCCCGCGATTGAACGCGCGGGGATTGAAGCGGGCGCGATTGATGATGTGGTTTGGGGCACGGTGCTGACCCAGGGCACGCAAGCGGGCAATATCGGCCGTCAGGTCGCGCTGCGCGCCGGGTGCCCGGTGACTGTTTCCGCCCAGACCATTGACCGTCAGTGCTCGTCAGGCCTGATGGCAATTGCCACCGCAGCCAAGCAGATCATCGTCGACAACATGGATATCGTCGTCGGCGGCGGACAGGATTCGATCTCGATGGTGCAGACGCCCGAAATGCGGGTGTCGCCCGACCGGTCGCTGATCGCGATGCACAAGGATGTGTATATGCCGATGCTCGGCACCGCAGAAACGGTCGCCAAGCGTTACGGCATCAGCCGCGAGGCGCAGGACGAATATGCGCTGCAATCGCAGCTGCGCACAGCGGCCGCCCAGGCCGCCGGATGTCTCGACGCCGAAATCGTCCCCGTCACCACCACCATGGCGGTGAAAGACAAGGAAACCGGCGAAGTCAGCCACGTCGAATTCACTCTGACCAAGGATGAAGGCAACCGCCCCTCGACCACGCTCGAAGGGCTGCAATCGCTCCAGCCGGTGATGGGGCCGGGCATGAACATCACCGCTGGCAACGCATCGCAGCTGTCGGATGGATCATCGGCCGCAGTTCTGATGGAAGCCAAGCTGGCCGAACAGAAAGGCCTCCAGCCGCTCGGCCGCTATGTCGGCATGGCAGTGGCGGGCACCGAACCTGACGAAATGGGCATCGGCCCGGCCTTCGCGATCCCCAAACTGCTGAAGGCCACCGGCCTCAAGATGGACGATATCGGACTGTGGGAGTTGAACGAAGCCTTCGCGGTGCAGGTATTATATTGCCGCGACAAACTGGGCATCAATAACGACATCCTCAACGTCAGCGGAGGCGCGATTTCAATTGGTCACCCTTACGGCATGACCGGCGCGCGCTGCACTGGCCACGCGCTGATCGAAGGCAAGCGGCGCGGGGCGAAATATGTCGTCGTCACCATGTGCATCGGCGGCGGCATGGGCGCAGCGGGCCTGTTCGAGGTATATTGACGGCAAGGTTTCCCAGCCAGAACAAACAGGCGGCGCGGGGGGCGATTCCCGCGCCGTTTTACGCCTCCAGCTCTATGTCCCAATACAGCCAATCACGCCAGGTTTCGTGGAGGTAATTGGGCGGGAATTGCTTGCCGCGCTGTTGCAATTGCCAGCTGGTCGGGCGGATCGGGGCGCGGTGCACGGGCATCGCAGCCTGTTTCGGGGTTCGCCCGCCCTTCTTCATGTTGCACGGTGCGCAGGCGGTGATGATGTTTTCCCACGTCGTGCGGCCGCCCAACCGGCGCGGGATCACGTGATCGAAGGTCAGGTGATCATGGCTGCCGCAATACTGGCACTGGAAACGATCGCGCAGGAACACGTTGAAGCGGGTGAAGGCGGGAAATTCGCTGTGCTTCACATATTGCCTGAGCGCGATGACGCTGGGGATCTTCATGTCGAGGTTGGGTGAATGCACCTCGCGTTCATAGCTGGCGACAATATCCACCCGGTCGAGGAACACCGCCTTGATTGCCGTCTGCCACGGCCACAGGCTGAGCGGGTAATAGGACAGCGGAGTATAATCGGCGTTGAGCACCAGCGCCGGGCAAGCCGACAGGTTGCGCGACGGATCGCCGTCCGCACAGCGGAACTGGGCTGCCTTTTCGATCAGTTCGGCATTGAACACGTTGCGCGTTCCTCCCTGATTGAACCCATCCTGACGTGCCAAGCAAAAGAGTCAAACCCGTGACAGGGTGGCTATCCACAGGGACAAGTGCTGGAAAGCCTGTGGATAGCGCAGGGATATGTCCTGTGGCATGGCGCTTTCATGCCTGATCCCTGTCCGGTCGTCACACGTTTTGCGCCAAGCCCCAATGGGCGACTGCATCTGGGCCATGCGCTGTCCGCGATCATTGCCCATGATCTGGCGAAGGCCAGCGGCGGCAGATTCCTGCTCAGGATCGAGGATATTGACGGCCCGCGCTCCCGCCCTGAACTGGCCGATGAATTCCGCCGCGATCTGGCATGGCTGGGTTTGGAATGGGATGAAGTGCCCGCGCAGTCCGCCCGGCTGGAAACCTATGCCGCCGCCGCCGACGCGCTGAAGGCGCGCGGATTGCTTTATCCCTGCACCTGCACTCGCAAGGCGATCGAGGAGGCGGGTGCGTGGCCCGGAAGCGATGGCCTAATCTACCCCGGCACCTGCAAGCACACCCCGGCTGATCCCGCGCTGCCCGCTGCCTGGCGGCTCGATGCTGCCAGGGCGCAGGCGCAAACCGGGGCACTGGTGTGGGAAGATGATTTCAAAGGGACAATCCCGGTCGATCTGGCGGGGCTTGGTGATGTTGTGCTGGTGCGCAAGGATCTGCCCGCCAGCTATCATCTGGCCGTCACGCTCGACGATGCGGCGGACGGCGTGACGCTGGTGACGCGGGGGGCCGATCTGTTCGCGGCGAGCCACATCCACCGCACGCTGCAGGCGCTGCTCGGCCTGCCCGTTCCGCGCTGGCATCACCATGCGTTGCTAACCGATGCAGCGGGCCTGAAACTTGCCAAGCGGCGCAGTTCGCCCGCCCTTGCCGAACGGCGGCTGTCAGGCGAGGATGGGCAGATGCTTGCAGCGCAATTGCGCTTGCAGCATTTGCGGCTTGGAACCTGACGCGCAAACGGCCATTATGCGCCGATGAACTATGTCCTTGTGCCTGTGCTGCTCGTCCTGATGGGGCTTGTCGCCTTTTCGCTGATCCGCGGGATCATTGCCTTTCTCAAGACGACCAGGATCGATCTTGAAACCGGAGAGGGTGAAACCGCAACCGATATGCAACTCGCCCAGAACAAGGCGATGTTTGCGCGTATCAAGTATCAGGCGCTGGCAATCGTGGTGGTGGTAATCATCCTTGCCGTGGCTCGCTGAGGTTCATGGTCAAGCTCAACAAGATTTATACCCGCACCGGGGATGATGGCACCACCGGGCTGGTCGATGGATCGCGCTGCCCGAAACATGCGCTGCGCATCCAAGCGATCGGGCTGGTGGACGAGGCCAACAGCGCGATCGGGTTTGCGGCGGTGGAGATGGTCGGCGCACCGGGGGCCGAGATTGCCCGCATCCAGAACGATCTGTTCGATCTGGGCGCCGATCTTGCCACCCCCGGCGATGATTTTACGCCGTCGCAGATGGTGCTGCGGATCGTGCCTTCGCAGACCGCATGGCTGGAACAGCGGATCGATACCATGAACGAGTCGCTCGAACCGCTGACCAGCTTCATCCTGCCCGGCGGAACCGAGCTGGCTGCGCGGGTGCATATTGCCCGCGCCAACACCCGCGCGGCAGAACGCGCGATGGTCGCACTGGCAGCGCAAGACCCGGTCAACCCGGCGGCGCTGGCCTATATCAACCGGCTGTCGGATTACCTGTTTGTGCTGGCACGGGTGGTCAACGACAATGGCAGGCGCGATGTGAAGTGGGTTCCGGGCGCTAATCGCTAGTCAGCGCGCGGCTTCCCCGCTAGGGCGGCGCTTTGCTGCACTTGCGAAGGGAATTGCCATGCGCAACATCGCCATTATCGGGGCCGGTCAGATGGGAGCCGGCATCGCCCAGACCATCGCCGCCCAGGGCATGAACGTCATGCTGTCGGACGTTGACCTCGCCCGCGCCGAAGCGGGTAAAGCGGCGGTCGAAAAGGCGCTGATAAAGCTGATGGGGCGCGGCAAGATCGAGGCGGGCGAGGCCGAAGCGCTGCTCGCGCGGGTCACTCCTGTCGCCGATTACGCGCCGATGGCCGATGCTGATCTGATCATCGAGGCCGCGACCGAGCGTGAGGAAATCAAGAACGCGATTTTTCAGGCGGCGGGCAAGGTGCTGTCGGCCACTGCGATCATGGCGTCGAACACATCATCGATCCCGATCACCCGCATGGCCAATCACTCGCCCGATCCGGCGCGGTTTATCGGGCTGCATTTCTTCAACCCGGTGCCGGTGATGGGCCTGATCGAAGTCATCCCCGGCCTCGCCACCTCGCCCGCGACGACCGACCGCGTCACCGCCTTTGCGCGCGGACTGGGCAAGGAAGTGGTGCTGAGCCAGGACGAACCCGGCTTCGTCGTCAACCGCATCCTGCTGCCGATGATCAACGAGGCGGTGTTCGTGCTCGGCCAGTCGACCGCCGGGATCGAGGATATCGACAAGGGCTGCCGATTGGGCCTCAACCACCCGATGGGGCCGCTGCAACTGGCCGATTTCGTCGGGCTGGACACCTGTCTCGACATCATCAAGGTGCTTTATAAAACCACCCGCGACACAAAATATCGCCCCGCGCCGCTGCTGGTGAAATATGTCGAGGCTGGCTGGCTCGGGCGCAAGACCGGGCGCGGGTTCTACGATTACACGGGTGAGGCGCCGGTGCCCACACGCTGACCCCGGATCAGCGCGTGCTGGCGGGCAGGTCGCGCTTCCACTGATACAGCAGATCCAGCGCCTCACGCGGGGTCAGCGCATCAAGATCGGCGGCGCGCAATTGCTCTGCGAGCAGCTGTTCGGGGGAGGCCTGCGGTTCGGGCCGCAGCGCGGCGAACAGCGGCAGATCGCCGAGGCCCGCAGCAATACCGCCGGTCGCCTCACGCGTGGCTTCGAGCTTTTCCAGCACCGCCTTGGCGCGCTCCACGACGGCTTGGGGCACCCCGGCCAGTCGCGCAACCGCGAGGCCATAGGAACGATCCGCCGGGCCTTGCGCCAG
>JBGSKN010000273.1:0-7853 GCA_041741215.1 Erythrobacter sp.
GGGGAGGGATCGGGGGTGGGGGTACGACGCCCGTGAGTTTCGCCCACCCACCCCACTGCGACTAGGCAGCAAGCTGCCAAGTCTCGTTGCCCCTCCCGAACGGGAGGGGGTAAGGATCGAAAAAATGCCCCTGCACTTCGAACTCGTAACCCCTGCCAAGCTTGTCCGGTCGGAAGACGTCCACATGGTGGTCGTCCCCGGTGCCGAGGGCGAGTTTGGCGTGCTGGAAGGCCATGCGCCTTTCATGTCGACCGTGCGCGATGGCGCGGTGCAGATCTACAAGACCGAAACCAGCGCGCCCGAAGTGATCGAAGTGCGCGGCGGCTTTGCCGAGGTCAATGAAAAGGGCCTCACCGTGCTCGCGGAGCATGTCGAGGGGTAGGCCTCGCGCCACGAGAGAATACTGAAGGGCGGGCCGATGGCTCGCCCTTTTGCATTTCGTCATTGCGAGCGTAGCGCGGCAATCCAGAGCGGACGCGCGCGGCACTCTGGATTGCCGCGCCGCCATGCGGCTCGCAATGACGAATAAGCGACGGGAATTGCAGACTCCCCCTTCCCTTTGCGCGCCGCACTCGGCACAACACGCTCCTGCATTTCTCACAGCAGAGGACGCTTGAAACTTGTCTCCACATTCGCATTGGCGCTCGCAATGACCCTCACCGCAACCACTGGCGCAGCTGCGCAAGAAGCCCCCGTCGAGGGCATCCCTGGCCCCGAACAAGACCCCCACATCTGGCTCGAACAAGCCCGCAGTCCCGAAGCGCTGGCATGGGTCGCCAAGGAGAACGAACGCACCCTCGCCGCGCTGGAAACCGATCCGCGTTTCGCGCAGTTGAAGGCCGAAGCGCTGGCGATTTTTGACAGCGAAGACCGCATCCCCTTCGTCAGCTTCCGCCCCGACGGGTTGTATAATTTCTGGCAGGACAAGGCGAACCCCAAGGGGTTGCTGCGCCGCACCACGCTGGAAAGCTACCGCACCGAAAAGCCCGGATGGGAGATCATTCTGGACGTTGACGCGCTCGCCAAGGCGGAGGGCAAGGAGTGGGTCTATCAGGGATCGACCTGCCTGCCGCCCGCGCTCAACAAATGCATGATCGCGCTGTCCGATGGCGGCGAGGATGCCACCATCATGCGCGAGTTCGACACCGCCACCAAACAATTCGTCGAAGGCGGCTTCGTGCTCGATGCCAAGAGCCAGGGCGGGGTGCAGTGGATCGATGAAGACACCCTGCTGGTGGGGCGCGGTTTTGGCGAAGGCACGCTGACGGAGAGCGAATATCCCTTCACCAGCAGGGTGTGGAAGCGCGGCACGGATATCACCGATGCGCCCGAAATCTTCCGGGGTGAGCCAACCGACGTGTGGGCGGGTGCCAATCTGCTGCGCGACAACACCGGAACGATCCACGCGCGCACCGCGTTTCGCGGGGTCAGCTTCCATGAAAGCCTGTATTTCGTCGAAAAGGACGGCGCATGGCTCGCGCTCGACATTCCCAGAAAGGCCTCGCCCTACGGGATCGTCGATGGCCACCTGCTCTATTCGACCGACGAGGATTGGACGGTGGACGGCCAGACCTTCCCCGCTGACAGCCTGATCGCGGTTGATCTGGAGGAATGGAAAGCCGACCCCAGCGGCGCGAAGAAAACGCTGGTCTGGGCGCCGGGCGAACGCCAGACCAAACAAGGCGGCGCGATCACCGGCAACGCACTGTTCGTGGCGTTGCTCGATAATGTCGTGGGCAAGGTGGTGGAGTTCAACTTTGCTGGCGGGCAGTGGGTCAGCAAGGAAGTCCCGCTGCCCGATAAGGCCACACTCGGCATCGCGGCATCGTCGGACGAGACCGACCAGATCATGTTTACGGTCAGCGGGTTTCTAGAGCCGACCACGCTCTATTACACCGATGGCAGCGCCGATCCGGCGGTGCTGAAAACCAGCCCGGCCTATTTCGACCCCGCCGGGATGGAGGTTGAACAGCACGAGGCCACCAGCAAGGACGGGACGAAAATCCCCTACTTCATCGTCAAGCCCAAGGGCATGGCAATGGACGGCACCACCGCGACGCTGATGACCGGTTACGGCGGGTTTCAGGTGCCGCGTCTGCCCGCCTATCTCGGCTCCACCGGCAAGCTGTGGGTTGAGAAAGGCGGTGCCTATGTGCTCGCCAACCTGCGCGGCGGCGGCGAGTTTGGCCCGAACTGGCACCAGAGCGCAATCCGCGAGAACAAGCAGCGCACCTGGGATGATTTCATCGCGGTGGGCGATGATCTGGTGCAGCGCGGATTCACCTCGCCCAGGCACCTCGGCATTCAGGGCGGATCGCAGGGCGGGCTGCTGGTTGGCACCGCCTTTACCCAGCGGCCCGACCTGTTTGGCGCGGCGATCGTGCAGATCCCGCTGTTCGACATGCTGCGCTATCACCTGATCGGGCGCGGGGCATCGTGGATCGGCGAATATGGCGATCCGCGCATCCCCGAACAACGCGCGTGGATCGAAGGCTATTCGCCCTATCAGAAGATCGTGGCGGGGGTCGAATACCCCGCGCCGTTCCTGTGGGCATCAACCGCCGATGACCGCACCCACCCCGCCCATGCGCGGAAAGGGGCGGCGCGGCTCAAGGAACTGGGTCAGCCCTATTACTATTTCGAGGATACCACCGGAGGCCATTCGGGCGGGGTCGATAATGATCAGCGTGCGAAATTGCAGGCGCTGCAATTCATCTACCTGATGCAGCGGCTGATGGGGGCGAAGTAACCAGACTTTCCTTGCCATGATCGGCAGACAGGGGCGACTCCGGAGACGGGGTCGCCCCTTTTGCGTTAGCCGTGGCTGGCAAACGCAACTACCTGTAAAACAAGCCGACACTTTGGTTTCGGTTCATCGCAAGTGCGGCACGGGGTGGATTGTCAACGCGCTTTTAACCATGCTCCGCAGCATCTTGTTAGGCCTGCCCGTCAACACTCGGCGCATCGGGGCGATGACGAGTGATGAGGAGCTGACCAATGGCCTATCCCGGCAATATTTCGATTGCAGACGCGATCAAAAGCTACGGCCTGCCCCGCAACCACCGGGTGCATTGGTCCAAAGCGCGCAAGGATGACGTGGTGCGCGCGGTGCGCGAACAGGCGATCAGTTTCCATGAAGCGCGGCAGCGATACCTGCTCAGCCGCAGCGAGTTCGAACAGTGGGAGCGTGAATATATCGCCGCTGGCCGGGAAGCGGTCGGCGACAGGGCGCGGATGGAGGACGCCTGATCGCGAGCAAAAAGCCTGACAGGGACGAGCCATAATGGTGCAGACGGCCCGCTTGCGGACCAACTTTTGGGATGGGGGCGGCCTTTCGAGGGGGCGGTGCCCCCACCCCCAACCCCTCCCCACGGGGAGGGGAGGCTTTGATTCAACAGGAAACGTTAACGCGTCGGCGCGTCGAAATCGGCGGGCTTGTTTGCTACCCACCCAACGAATTTGGCGATGGCGGGATTATCGCGGATCACGCTCACCTTGTCGCCAATCCGCGCCAGTTCGTTGTTGGTGAAGTTGGCGTGGATGGTCTTGTGGCAGATCGGGTGGATCGGCACCTTGACCTTGCCCTTCTTGGCTTTCGGCACCGGGTGATGCCAGTGCTCGATATCGCCCAAGGGGCGCGAGCAGAGCCAGCAGGAAAGGTCGGATTCGTCGCTCATAGCAAATTGTAGCTCATTTGGAGCACATAGGCGACAGCCGCAAAGCCCGTCGCCTCGGGCAGCGCGATCCACCACCGCTCCCGCCAGCGCAGCGCCCGGCTGATGCCAAAGAGCACGATTCCGATAGCCTGCATGGGGCCGAACTGGTGCACATAGCCCTCATACGAGGGGATGACGGGCGCGAGACAGGCCAGCGCGGCAAGGAGCGCGGCGGCCTCGATCAAGCGGCGAAGGAAGCTCACCCCTTCTTCTCCGCCGCTTTTTTCTTCTTCATCGCGTCGTGGAACCGGTCGGCCCAGCCCGGCTTTACCAATTGTTCGGCGCGCACCATGCGCAGTTCGCCGGGCGCGACATCGCGGCTGACCGCTGATCCCGCCGCGACAATCGCATCCGCGCCGATGCTGACGGGGGCGACCAGTGATGAGTTCGATCCGATAAAGGCGCGTTCGCCAATCACGGTCTTGTGCTTGAAATAGCCATCATAATTGCAGGTGATCGTGCCCGCGCCAATATTCGCGCCCGCGCCGATGGTGGCATCGCCCAGATAGGTGAGGTGGCTGGCCTTGGCGCCCTCGCCCAGCACCGCGTTCTTCACCTCGACGAAATTGCCGACAAAGCTGCCTTCGGCCAGCACCGTGCCGGGGCGCAGGCGGGCAAAGGGGCCGACCTTGACCCCGCTCGCCAGCCGCGCGCCTTCGATATGGCTGTTTGCGCGCACCAGCACATTGTCGGCAATCACCACGCCGGGGCCGAAAAACACATTGGGTTCGATGGTGACATCGCGGCCCAGAACCGTGTCGTAAGCGAAGAACACCGTGTCTGGCGCGATCAGGGTAGCGCCTTCGTCCATCGCCCGCATCCGCCGCGCCGCCTGCCAGCGGCTTTCCGCAGCGGCGAGTTCGGCGCGGGAGTTGATCCCGGCCACCTCGTCCGCGGATTCGGCCACGATCACCGCGCAGGTGCGCCCGTCGGCAATCGCGATATTGACGATGTCGGGGAGGTAATATTCGCTCTGCGCGTTATCCTTGCCGACCCGCGCCAGCAGCGCGAACAGATCGTCCGCGCGCGCGGCGATCAGGCCGGAATTGCAAAGGTTGCAGGCGCGCTCGCCCTCATCCGCGTCCTTGTATTCGACCATCTTCAGGATGCGGCCATCATCATCCGCGATCACCCGTCCGTAGTGCAGCGGATCGGCAGGCTCAAACCCCAGCACCACCGCAGCGGGCGTATCGCCGCCGTGGAGCCGTTCCAGCATCGCGCGCATTGTCGCCGCCCTGACGAAAGGCACGTCGCCATACAGCACCAGCACATCGCCCGCAAAACCCGCCAGCGCGCCCTCGGCCTGCTGCACCGCATGGCCGGTGCCAAGCTGCGGTTCCTGCAAGCAGGTCGCCGCCCGGGTGCCCACCGCCGCCTCGATCTGTTCACGCCCCGCGCCAACCACCACCGCCAGCCTCTGCGGCCCCAGTTCTTCGACCGAGGCCATCAGGTGATCCAGCATCGCCCGCCCGGCAATCGGGTGCAGCACCTTGTGCCTGTCACTCTTCATGCGGGTGCCCTTGCCCGCAGCAAGGATGATCGCCGCAAACGGATTGGTCGTGGTGTCCATGAAATCCCCTGTAAGCAAACCCGCGCCTGCCAGCAAATACTTGCGGTTTGATGTCGCATCCGCCACCGCGCCCGCCATGACGCAATTTCCCTTTGATGCAATCGGGTTCGACCTTGATGGCACGCTGCTCGACACCTTTCGCGATCTTGGCGCGGCGGTGAACCATGCGTTGGTGCTGGGCGGGTTTGACGCGGTGTCGCTCGACACCTCGAGAGACCTGATCGGCGGCGGGGCCAAGATCATGCTGGCGCGCGCGGTCGAGGCGCAGGGCGGCCTGCCCGATGACGAATTCAAGCGGCTCTACAAGGCGATGCTCACCTATTACGAGGCGCATAATGCGGTCCACACTGTGCCCTACCCTGGCGTGCGTGAGGCGCTGACGGAGCTGACCGCAGGGGGCGTGCGCATGGCGGTGGTGACCAACAAGTTTGAAGGTTTCGCCCGCAGCATCCTGACCCAGCTTGATCTGATCGGCGTGTTCGACACCGTGATCGGCGGGGACTCCATGGGCAGGGGCGAAGACGGCCAGTTCCTTGCCAAGCCCCACCCGGCCCCGGTGATCGCCGCGCGCGGTGCAACGGGAGGCGGCCGCTTTGGGTTCATCGGCGATTCGACCTATGATGTGCGCAGCGCCAGGGCTGCGGGCGTCCCGGTGGTCGCAGCCGCCTATGGCTATTGCGACAAGCCTGCGCACGAACTCGGCGCGGATGCGGTGATCGATTCGTTCGCGGGGCTGATCCCGGCGCTCAAATCCTTGTGATTCCCCGCGCAGGCGGGGACCTCAGTCGCCAGGGTGATTCGCCTTAGGAGCGAGGTCCCCGCCTGCGCGGGGACTCACTATGCCGCTACGGCATCGCCCGCTGCCTGTTCGGATGTTGCAAGCCACGCCCGAAAGTGCCACGCAGCGGCCACAAATCAGCTTTACGCAGGCGTAAACTGCGCCGCCCTGAAGCCGCACAGATCAAGGACAGGAGAACTCACATGACCATCAGTTTCAAAGACAAGGTTGCCATCGTCACCGGTGCAGGCGGCGGTTTGGGCAAGGCCTATGCCTTGGAACTCGCGCGGCGCGGGGCGAAGGTTGTCGTCAATGACCTTGGCGGATCGCGCGATGGCACCGGCACATCGGACGCGGCCGCGCAGGTCGTCGCCGAAATCGAAGCGATGGGCGGCGAAGCCATCGCCAATGGCGCATCCGTGACCGAATATGACCAGATGGAAAAGATGGTCGCCGACGCCAGGCAGAAGTGGGGCGGCGTGCATGTGCTGATCAACAACGCGGGCGTGCTGCGCGACAAGACCTTCATCAAGATGGAACCGGCGGATTTCGAATTCGTGGTCAAGGTGCACCTCACCGGCAGCGCCTTTGCCACCAAGGCGTGCTGGGAAACCATGCGCGAACAGGGCTATGGCCGCGTGCTGATGACCGCGTCGTCAACCGGGCTGTTCGGCAATTTCGGTCAGGCCAACTACGGCGCGGCCAAGCTTGGCCTGGCGGGCCTGACCAAGACGCTGCAGCTTGAAGGCGCGAAATACAACATCCGCTGCAACACCCTGTCGCCGGTGGCGGGAACGCGGATGACCGAAGACCTGTTCCCCGAAGAAGCGTTCAAGCTGTTCGCCCCGGAAAACGTGGTGCCAGCCGCGCTGTTCCTCGTCAGCGAAGACGCGCCGACCAACGCCATCGTCGGCGCTGGGGCTGGCGGGTTCCACTCATCGTGGACCGTGATGAACGACGCCGTGTGGCTGCCCGAAGGCGAGCGCACCGTCGAAGGCTTTGCCGCGCATTGGGAGGAAATCAACGCCTTCACCAACCTCATCGCGCCGCAATCGGGCAACGAGCAATCGGGCAATATCCTCAAAGCGATGCAGAAGGTAACCGGCACCGGCCCCGGCAGCGCGCGGGGGTAATTGATCGCAACAATTGCAGACAGGGGCTCCCTCGCAGCAATGCGGTGGAGCCCCTTTTTTTGGGGACCTATATACCTAGCTAGCCAATCCATGAGTTAGGTGATCTGGCTAGTTCCGTTTTTATTGAAAATTTAATCCACAGGGTCTAACTAGTTCTTACATCCGAAGCGAGATTCGGGATGTGCCGCCTGAAAGGGTTCCGCGAAATGTGGACGCAAGGGTTTTCTCGCACAACGGCCTCATCCCTAGGGATTGAGGCCGTTCACTTTTCCGGTGTAGTCGGTGGACATTTCTTGTGGACTAGCCTTGCGAACTTAACCGATTGCAGCCTGTTCCGTGCAGGAAGTTTCGGATTTTGGTAGGCGCTGATTATGTGCAAAATCCCATGCACGCCGGGGATCCTTGTCGCCTTCCCTAAGCGAAAGAATACAGGATAGGCTATGCCTTCCGCCTCGGCATAGAAAAAATGGTTCATTGCGCCGTTGCTGTCGCGTCCCTCATAAGCTTTGCCCTCAATGTGAATAGCCCCTAGTTTTCTAGACGCCTTGCTGTCTCATTGCCTGCTGTCGTTCGAACTCGACGGGCGACAGCATCCCGTTCCTGACATGCTTGCGCACCGGGTTATAGAACATTTCGATGTAATCGAACACGTCCTG
>JBGSKN010000274.1:0-4676 GCA_041741215.1 Erythrobacter sp.
TTCGCCGCCGCCGGATCTGGCCGCGTTCCGCCAGTGGTGGCTGGAAGCGCCCGAACTGGCCACCGCCGGGCTTTATCCCCGGATTGCGCCGCGCGGTGATGCAGGCGCTGCACTGATGGTGCTGGTGCCGCAGCCCGAAGAACATGATCGCGATCGCTTGATGGAAGGGCCGCAGGGCCGCTTGCTCGCCAATATCCTCGCCGCAATCGGGCTGGACGAGGCGAGCGTCACCATCGCAAGCGCGCTCCCCTGCCACACGCCGATGGCAGATCTGGCGTCTTTGGCCGAAAGCGGGATGGACGCAGTGCTGACGCATCACATCGCCCTTGCCGCGCCGCAGCGATTGCTGGTGCTGGGCACCGGGCTTGCACCAATGCTTGGCCCGCAGGGCAATCAGCCTTTACGTGAAATCAACTATAATGGTGGCAAGACCCCGGTGATGGTTAGCGAAACGCTTGATGCCATGATGGACATGCCCCGGTTGAAAGCCCGGTTCTGGAAGAGATGGATTGAATGGTCAGCTTCAGAATAATGCGTGCGCGCGCCGCATTTGCCGCAATTGCGCTGGCGGGGTTGGCCCCCGGCTTTATCGGGCCGGTCGCCGCACAGGCGCAATCGGGCAGCCTGGTGGCGCATTGGGGCAATCAGACGCGCGGCGAAAACGCGCTTGCAGCGGTGCTTGGGCCCGAAGAGCGCGCGCATTACCGTCAGCTGTTCGCCGCGATTGATGCCCAGCAATGGAGCGTGGTTGAAGAACTGCTTGCCCAGCGCCCCGATGGGCTGCTTGCCCAGGTGGCGCGCGCGGAATATTTCACCCACGCCAATAGCCCCAAAATTGCACCCGAACAGATCGCGGCATGGTTCACCGCCGGGGTCGATCTGCCGCAGGCCGATCAACTGGTTCGGATGGGGGCCAAACGCGGGGTCGAATCCCTGCCCACGCTCCCTCCCGCGCAGGGATTCGTGCGCCAGCCCTACGCGCCCAAACGGATCCTGCCGCGCACCGTGAATGATGGCACCATGCCCGCAAACACGGCAACAGCGATCCTTGACGCGATCAAGGGTGATTACCCCGCCGAAGCCCAGCGCCTGCTGGCAGAGGCTGACGGGCAACTATCCAGCGATGCCCGTGCGGAATGGCGTCAGCGGGTCGCATGGAGCCACTATATTGAAAACAACGATGCCGCCGCACTGGAACTGGCGCGCACCGTTGCCGAAGGTTCGGGCGAATGGGTGGCCGAAGGCGCCTGGGTCGAAGGTCTGGCCGCCTGGCGGCTGGGCTATTGCTCGCTGGCCGGGGAAGCATTTTCGCGCACCGCATCGCGCGCATCCAATGTCGAACTTGCTGCTGCGGGGCATTATTGGGCGCATCGCGCAGCTGTGCGCTGCCGCGAACCGGGTCAGGCGCAGCAGCATCTTTCAGCAGCGGCGCAGATGGACGAAACGCTCTACGGGATGCTCGCCGCCGATCAGCTTGGCATCGAACTGCCCGCGCATACGCCGCCGCAGGCTTTCGGGCGCGCGGATTGGGAACAGCTGGCCCGCCGCAGCAATGTCCGCGTGGCAGTCGCGCTGACCGAGATTGGCCGGCCCGCGCTGGCGGATGACGTGCTGCGCCACGAAGCGCAGATCGGCCCTTCAAGCCAGTTTGCCGCCCTGTCACGCCTGGCGCGCGAGCTGGGGATGCCCTCCACGCAATTGTTCATGGCGCACAATGCCCCGTACGGCACCCGCAGCGATCCTTCGCTGCGCTTTCCGGTGGCGCGCTGGCAGCCGGTGGATGGATGGCAAGTCGATCCCTCGCTCGCCTTTGCCCATGCGCTGCAGGAATCCAATTTCCGCGCCGCTGCGGTCAGCCCAGCCAATGCGCGCGGGTTGATGCAGATCACCCCGATCACCGTGCGCCAGCACGCACCGCGCCTCAATATGAGCGCGTCCTACGTCAATCTCGACGATCCCGAAGTGAACCTGTCATTCGGCCAGCGCAATCTTGAAATGCTGCGCGATTCCCCCGCGACCGGCGGCGCGCTGCCCAAGATCATGGCGGCTTATAACGCAGGCCTGACCCCGGTGGCGCGCTGGAATACCGAGATCATCGACCAGGGCGATCCGCTGTTGTGGATGGAATCGATCCCCTATTGGGAAACCCGCGGCTATGTCGCGATCGTGATGCGCAATTACTGGATGTATGAACGCGCCGCCGGGGCGCAGTCGCCCAGCCGCCGTGCATTGGCGCAGGGGCGCTGGCCGGAATTTCCGCAGGCGCAATTGATGCGCTCGGCGCGGGCCGAACCATAGGGTCAGGACCTGCTAACCGCGCCTCAGCGAAGTTTTGCGAGCAGCTTCAACCAAACCCCCCTCCCACTTCGCCCGGTGCGAAGCGGATCAGGCGGCTGTCTGCCAGCGCAGCGGTGCGATTGGCCACGGCGAGTTGATAGGCAGGGTCTTTTATCATGTCGAAAAACCCGCCCGCGTCAGCATATTGCGCGATGAAACCATCGTGCCATACGCGATCATCCGGGCCTGTCACCATCGTCTGAAAACTGCCGCGCCACACGATTGTGCCGCCTACACGGGCAAAGATCGGGCCTGATGTGCGGCCATATTCGGCATAGGCGCGCCGCCCGCTCCAGCCCTTGCCCGCGTGTTCGTGGCCTTCGGGATATTCGGCATGGTCGCGGAATAACAGCAGGTTGAGCATCGCAATCGGCTCATCACGGGGCAGATCCTTGAACGCGGCAAAGTTGGCGGGTGATGGATCAATATAGGTTTTGCTTGTCATCGGCTCACGCCTCCAGTTTGTAATCGCTGAACCGATCGCGAAGGTCTTTCTTCGAAATCTTGCCAGTCGCAGTGTGCGGAATATCTTCAACGAATTCGACCGCATCGGGCAGCCACCACTTGGCGACGGTCAGCTTCAGATGCTCGATGATCTCGCCGCCGGTCACGTCGGCGCCAGCCTTTTTGACCACGAACAACACCGGGCGCTCATCCCACTTGGGGTGAGTGATGCCAATACACGCAGCCTCGGCCACCGCCGGATGCCCGCAGGCGGCGTTTTCCAGCTCGACCGAGCTGATCCATTCGCCGCCCGATTTGATCACGTCCTTGGTCCGGTCGGTCAGTTGCAGCGTGCCATCGGGGTGGAGAATGCCGACATCGCCGGTGTCGAACCAGCCATCATCGCCGACCGCGTCCTTTTCCGCCTTGAAGTAGCGTTTGATCACCCACGGCCCGCGAATCTGGAGCGCGCCGGAGGTCTTGCCATCGCGCGGCAGTTCGGTGGTCATGTCGTCCAGGTCCACCGTGCGCAGCTGCACGCCGAATATCGGGCGGCCTTGCATTGCGGTCTTTTCGACCTTCTGTTCGAGCGTAAGAGTGTCCCAATCCCAGGTCGGCCCACCCACCGTGCCGATCGGGCTGGTTTCGGTCATCCCCCAGGCGTGCTGAACGCGGGTGCCGTTCTTCATCAACCGTTCGATCATGAATTTGGGCGCGGCCGACCCGCCGATGGTTGCGGCTTTCAGCGGCGGGAGGTCGAGGCCGTGGGCATCGCAATACTGGAAATGCGCCAGCCACACCGTCGGCACACCCGCGCTGTCGGTCACGCCTTCGCGCAGCATCAGATCGTGCAGCACAGCCGGATCATTGACCGCCGAGAACACGAACTTGATCCCCGCCATCGCCCCGGCATAGGGCAGGCCCCAGCTGGCCGCATGGAACATCGGCACCACCGGCAGCATCACCGAGGCGCTGGAGAAATTGAAGGCCGATGGCTGCAGCCCCGCCAGCGCGTGCATCACGGTTGAGCGGTGTTCGTATTGCACGCCCTTGGGATTGCCGGTGGTGCCCGATGTGTAGCAGATCATGCAGGGATCGGATTCCGCCCCGGAAACCCACTCGAAATCACGATCCTGCGCCGCGATCCAATCCTCGAACGCCGGGGCATGTTCGCCGCTATCGTAACAGATGTAATGTTCAACCGTCGGCCAGCGCGATTTCATCCGGTCGACAATCGGCTGGAACGCCGCATCGTAACACAGCACCCGGTCTTCGGCGTGATTGACGATATAATCGAGCTGATCGTCGAACAGGCGCGGGTTGACTGTGTGGAGCACCCCGCCCATCCCCGCTACGCCGTACCAGCTGACCAGGTGGCGCGCATGGTTCATCGCCAGGCTTGCCACCTTGTCGCCGGGCTTCAGCCCCAGCGCCTGCAACGCCTGCGCCATCTTCAATGCATCGCGGCGGATGCCGGCCCAATCCGTGCGGCTTTCACTGCCATCGGCCCAGCGGGTGACGATTTCGCGGGTGGGTGCTTCGCGCGCGGCATGGTCGATCACCGACGTCACCCGCATTGTCCAGTCCTGCATTGCCCCGAGCCTTGCTGCGGCCATCGCTGTCTCTCTCCCTGAATAGCGCAGATAATTGCGTCAAATTTGATGAATCATGACTATTCAATGCCCGCAGCAGGCCAGCTTGGCAATCATCCAACGCCGCCGCCGCGCCGGGTAAAGCGGTTTGCTGCACCCGACCTACCGAAATGCGCGATTCAAGCCACCAATCGCAGCCGCGCCTTGCCCTTCAGCGGCACCAGCGCAACCTTGCTGATCCCGCCGACCGCCGCCAGCCGCTCGGCCAACTCGCCGTTGAGCGCAAACCCGCTGCCCAGCCGC
>JBGSKN010000275.1:0-4817 GCA_041741215.1 Erythrobacter sp.
CCGAAGCCGCGCCGCGACGCGCGCGCCATAAGCCGCCATCGCCGCCAGATCGGGCAGAGACTCGCGGGTCTCGCTCACGGCAGGTGAATGGTCGCGGTGGTGCCCGCGCCCTTGCGGCTGGCGATGTCGAGCAGGCCATCATGCGCCTCGATCAACTGCCGCGCGAGCGGGATGCCCAGCCCCGTCCGGCGTTCGGGCGCGCCGTCCTTGCCCGGCTTGACGCCGCCCTGCGCCAGCGCGAGTTCGCGCGGCGACATCCCCCGGCCATTATCGGCAATCGTGATTTCGATCCCCCACCTCGATCCTTCGGGCGCCTTGTGCAGTTCGATCACGATCCGGCCCCCTTCGGGCGTGCCGGTGATGGCGTTTTCCAGGAGATTGCCAACCGCGCGGCTCAGCTGGCGCGGATCGGCATCCACAATCCGGCCCCGGCGGCCTTTGAGATCGAGGCTCAGGCCCGCCGCGATGATCGCCTGTTCCCGTTGGCGCACCAGCGTGGTGAGGAAATCGAGCAGATCGATCGGCTCCTTGCTGATGGGCAGCAAGCCCGCCTCGCTCTGCGACAGATCGAGCACATTTTCGACTTGCTCGGTCAGCCGCGCGACCGCGCTCAGGATTGCATCGACATATTCGCCCGCCTGCTCCGGCCCCTCAGCCGCGCCGCTTTTCAGCAACTCGGCATAGCCGCCAATCGTGGTCAGCGGGGTGCGGAACTCGTATGACATATTGGCGAGGAACCGGGCCTTGACCGCGTCGGCTTCTTCCAGCGCCTCGGCCCGTTCGCGCAGAGCCTGCTCGGCCTTTTGCGAAGCGGTGATATCGAGCACGGTGAGTAGCCCATTGCCATCGGGAAGCGGGATCCCGGCAAACCGCAAGCTGCGCCCGTCGGCAAGGTCAACCTGACCGCCCTTCTCACGCCGATCCAATGTCGCCGCGCGCACCGCTGCGCCGATCAGCGCGGCCTCCTCTGGCCTCACCAGATTGAGCCCGATTGCACTGAGCAATTCATCGGCGCTGGGGTGCTGATCGAGCAGTTCCGGGGTCAGGCCCCAGGTGCCGGCAAAGCTGCGGTTCCACAACTGCACAGAGCCATCGGGCGCAAATATCGCCAGCGCTTCGAACAGGCTGTCGAGCGTTGCGGTGCGGGTGCGCAGCAGCGTGTCGCGCACAGCCGACAAGGCCAGGCTTTCAGTGCGATCTTCGGTGATCAGCACCAACCCGCCATCGGGCATCGGTTGCGCCACCACCCGCAGGTGGGTGCCGCCGGGCAGCGGCCAGGCTTCCTCCTGCGTTCCGCGCATGCCGAACCATGCTGCGCGTTCACGCCGCCATTCGGGGAAATCGCGCACTTCGGGCGTGCGCCCGCCCTCGCGCGCATCGGCAAGGAAGCGATCAAACGCCGTGCGCGCCGCTATTGCCTCTTCCGTCAGCGCGAACAACCGCCGGAATGGGCGGTTGGCAAAGATCAGGCGCTCTTCCGGGTCGAACTGCGCCACGCCGACTGACAGCTGATCCAGCATCACGCGCTGGGCATCGCGGAACGCCCGAAACTCGCGCGCGACCTGCTGTTGTTCCTCGATGTCGATGGCATAGCCCGCAACGCCTTCGTGCCCCAGCGGCAGATCGCTGACCCGCAAGGTGCGCCGCGCGCCGTGGATCGTGGCCGCAACGATCCGTTCGGATTTGTCCTGGTTCCGGAGCGCATTGCGCGCGATATCGGCAGGAGAGAGCGCGGCATCGGATTCGAGCAGTTCGATCTGGCTGTCCACGACTTCGGCGGCGCTGCCCGCACCAACCGCATCGACATAGGCCTGATTGACGAGCTGCAAGCTAAGGTCGCTGCCGCGAAACCACATCGGCATCGGCGCCGCTTCGATCAGGCCCACCAGCGCAGCGAAATCCCCTGTCGCCCGCGCTGCTGCGGCGCGCAGGCGGGCCAGTTGCGCATGGCTTTCGGTAAAATCGAACACCCACACCAGCGCCGCCCCGCCCGGCGAAACCTGCGGGTCGGCAAGCGTGCCATGCAGCGCCAGGCTGCGCTGCGAACCGGGCAGGTTGATCGCCATGCGAAACGGCGCGGCGCTTTTCTGCGTCGCCTGCACGCGCGCCCATAATTGATCGACCTGATCGCGGGAAAGTCCGCCACCTTTGCCCCCCGTGCCTTCGGATTCCAGATCGCTGAGATATTTAGGCATTGCAGCAAGGCCCAGCAGCCGGGCCAGCTTGTCGGGCGCTTCAATCCGGCCATCGACCCGCACCAGCAGCGGCAGCGCGGGCGCGACATCGAGCAGCGTCTGCATCCGCTTGAGGCTGGCTTTCAACGCCCGCGCGCGCTTCAGACCCCGGTTGGCCCTGATCACCACCAGCGCCGCGCCCACCGTCCATGCGGCGAGCACGAGAGCAATCAGCACAAGCGAGACGGGCGAAAGATCCATTGCCCCTTCGCTATGCGCGCCTGCGCTTCAGTGCAACGGGGATGAACCCATCCGCCCCCAACCCCGTGACAAAACGGGGCGGGACGGACGGTTTCCTGCGATCAATAGCGGTAATGATCGGGCTTGAACGGGCCGGCCTGCGGCACACCAATATAATCGGCCTGCTTGTTGCTGAGCTGGCTGAGCTTCACGCCCAGCTTTTCCAGATGCAGCGCAGCGACCTTTTCATCAAGATGCTTGGGCAGGACGTAAACGTCATTGTCGTATTCGTCCGCCTTGGTGAACAGTTCGATCTGCGCCAGCGTCTGGTTGGTGAAGCTCGCGCTCATCACGAAACTCGGGTGGCCGGTGGCGCAGCCAAGGTTCACCAGACGGCCCTTGGCCAGCACGATGATCGACTTGCCATCGGGGAAGGTCACGAGGTCAGTGCCCTCTTTGACCTCTTTCCAATCATAATTCGACAGCGCGCTGATCTGGATTTCACTGTCGAAGTGACCGATGTTGCAGACGATCGCCATCGGCTTCATCGCCATCATGTGATCGGCGGTGATAACATCCTCGTTGCCGGTGCAGGTGACGAAGATATCGGCGCGCCCGACCGCGTCCTCCATCGTCACGACCTCGAAGCCGTCCATCGCCGCCTGCAAGGCGCAGATCGGATCGATTTCGGTCACCATCACGCGCGCGCCGCCATTGCGCAGGCTGGCGGCCGAGCCTTTGCCCACATCGCCATAGCCAGCCACGCAGGCGACCTTGCCAGCCAGCATCACGTCAGTCGCGCGGCGGATTGCGTCAACCAGGCTTTCCTTGCAGCCATACAGATTGTCGAACTTCGATTTGGTAACACTGTCATTGACGTTGATCGCCGGGAACGGGAGCTTTCCCTGCTTGGCAATCTGATAGAGCCGCATGACGCCGGTGGTGGTTTCTTCCGACACCCCCATGATCGCCTTGACCGTCTTGGTGAGGTAGCCGGGCTTGGCGGCGACAAACACCTTCAATGCGCGCTGGAATTCGATTTCTTCGGCATTGCCGGGGGCAGGCAGTTCCTCACCCGCTTCGATCCGCGCACCCCACAGCGCGAACATCGTGGCATCGCCGCCATCATCGAGGATCAGGTTGCAGGTGAGGTCAGGATCAGCCTCGGTCGACCAGTCGAAGATGCGGGCGACGTAATCCCAGTATTCGCCCAGCGTTTCACCCTTGATCGCAAACACCGGAATCCCGCGTTCTGCAATCGCGGCGGCGGCATGATCCTGGGTTGAAAAGATATTGCAGGTCGCCCAGCGCACCTCTGCACCCAGCGCGACCAGCGTTTCGATCAGCACCGCAGTCTGGATCGTCATGTGCAGCGACCCGGTAATCCGCGCGCCCTTCAACGGCTGCGCCGCGCCATATTCTTCGCGCAGCGCCATCAGGCCGGGCATTTCGGTTTCGGCAATGCTGATTTCATCGCGGCCAAAACGGGCGAGCGTGATGTCCCTGATGACATGTTCCTGGGTTGGGGCGGCGATGGTGGGGGCGGTTGCCATGATCTGTCTCCTGCGTCAGCCCGCGCGAGAATGACGCGGGCGCTGACCAATGCCGTGCCCCTAGCGACGTGGACGGCCTGAGGCAAATATAAACTTATCTTTATATGTCTATTTGTTGCTCATGCCGCAACGATCACTATACAGCAGCGCAAGGTTCCCCCGCACAAAGGATGCACACGACATGACGATTTCCGTTGGCGACAAACTCCCCGAAGTCACCTTGGTGAAGGCCACCGCCGAAGGCCCGCAGGCGGTAAAATCGGGTGAATATTTCGCCGGCAAACGGATCGCATTGTTCTCCGTCCCCGGCGCCTTCACCCCGACCTGTTCGGCCAGGCATCTGCCGGGCTTCGTCGACAAGGCCGCTGATCTCAAGGCCAAAGGCGTCGACGAAATCATCGGCACCGCCGTCAATGACGCCTTTGTCATGGGCGCATGGAACAAGGCTGCGGGCAGCGAAGACATCACCATGCTTGCCGATGGCAATGCCGAATTTGTCGAGGCGATCGGCCTGACGATGGATGGTTCGGGCTTTGGTCTGGGCAAGCGCGGGCAGCGTTTTTCGATGGTGGTCAATGATGGCGTTGTCGAACAACTCAACATCGAAGAACCCGGCGACTTCAGGGTATCGAGCGCGGAACACATGCTCGGCCAACTGTGACCGGATTAACTTGGTTCGGAATAAAGGGCACTGAATAGCCCCTAGTTTTCTAGGACCTGTTGACAAATTCACGCATCCACAGGCGGATTGAGACGAGGTGGATGAAACCGAGATAGCTGTCGGCGGTTTTGTCGTATCGGGTGGCCAGCCTTCGGGCGTTCTTGAGCTTGTTGAAGCATCGTTCGACCA
>JBGSKN010000276.1:0-4327 GCA_041741215.1 Erythrobacter sp.
GCGGGGTTCCAGCGGGTGATCCAGCGCGCGATCCTGCACGTGCAGTCTTCGGGCAAGGATACCGTCACGGGTGCCAATGTGCTGGTCGCGCTGTTTTCCGAACGCGATAGCTATGCGGTCTATTTCCTCCAGCAGCAGGATATGAGCCGGCTGGATGCGGTGAGCTATATCAGCCACGGCATCGGCAAGGGTGGCCGCCAGATCGAACCCAAGACCGCGCAGGGCACCGACAAGCCCGACGAGCCGGCGCAGACCAAGGACACCGCGGGCAACAAGAAAGAAACCGCGCTCGACCAGTTCACCGTCAACCTCAACGCGCGGGCTGAGGCCGGCAAGATCGATCCGCTGATCGGGCGCGGGCCGGAGGTTGACCGCACGATCCAGATCCTCTGCCGCCGGTCAAAGAACAACCCGCTCTATGTCGGCGACCCCGGTGTCGGCAAAACCGCGATTGCCGAAGGGCTGGCGCGCAAGATCGTTGAAGGCGACGTGCCCGAAGTGCTGAACGAAGCGGTGATCTACTCGCTCGACATGGGCGCATTGCTGGCCGGCACGCGTTATCGCGGCGATTTTGAAGAACGCCTGAAACAGGTCGTAACCGAATTGGAAGCCATGCCGCACGCGGTGTTGTTCATCGACGAGATTCACACCGTGATCGGCGCGGGCGCGACCAGCGGCGGGGCGATGGATGCGTCCAACCTGCTCAAGCCCGCCTTGTCGAGCGGCGCAATCCGCTGCATCGGATCGACCACCTACAAGGAATTCCGCAACCACTTCGAAAAAGACCGCGCGTTGCTGCGCCGGTTCCAGAAAATCGACGTGAACGAGCCGACGGTCGAGGATACGATTCTGATCCTCAAGGGTCTGCGTTCGGCCTTCGAAGATCACCACAAGGTGAAATACACCCCTGACGCGATCAAGACCGCGGTCGAATTGTCGGCGCGCTATATCAATGATCGCAAGCTGCCCGACAAGGCAATCGACGTGATCGACGAGGTTGGCGCGATGCAGATGCTGGTGCCGCCCAGCCGCCGCAAGAAGGTCATCACCGCGCGCGAGATCGAACAGGTGATCGCGACGATGGCGCGCATCCCGCCTAAATCGGTGAGCAAGGACGACAGGAAAGCGCTCGAAACCCTCGAACGCGATCTGAAACACGTGGTGTTCGGACAGGACGAGGCGATCAAGCGGCTTTCGACCGCGATGAAGCTGAGCCGTGCGGGCCTGCGCGATCCCGACAAGCCGATCGGCAGCTTCCTGTTTTCCGGCCCCACCGGCGTCGGCAAGACCGAGGTCGCGCGCCAGCTTGCCAGCATCATGGGGATCGAGCTGAAACGCTTCGACATGTCCGAATACATGGAGCGCTATAGCGTTTCCCGCCTGATCGGTGCGCCTCCGGGCTATGTCGGGTATGATCAGGGCGGATTGCTCACCGATGCGATCGACCAGAACCCGCATTGCGTGCTGCTGCTCGACGAAATCGAGAAAGCGCACCCGGATCTGTTCAACATCCTGCTTCAGGTGATGGATAATGGCCGCCTGACCGATCACCACGGCAAAACGGTCGATTTCCGCAATGTGGTGTTGGTCATGACCACCAATGCGGGCGCGGCCGACATGGCGCGCAGCGGGATCGGGTTTGGCGATGTGTCCAAGGAAGACGCCGGGACCGAGGCGGTGAACAAGATGTTCACCCCCGAATTCCGCAACCGTCTGGATGCAATCGTGCCGTTTGCCTATCTTGGCCGGTCAACCGTGGCGCGGGTGGTGGACAAGTTCATCCTTGAGCTGGAATTGCAGCTGGCCGAACAGAACGTCCACATCCAGTTTGACAGCGACGCGCGCACGTGGCTGGGCGACAAGGGTTACGACAAACTCTATGGCGCGCGCCCGATGAGCCGGTTGATCCAGGACAAGGTCAAGCAACCGCTCGCCGAGGAACTGCTGTTCGGCAAGCTTTCGGGCGGCGGTGAGGTGCAGGTCAGCGTCAAGGACGGCAAGCCGACCTTTGAAATCACCCCGGCCCCGCCCAAAGTCAGGCCCGCGCGCAAGGCACCTGCCGCAAAGAAAAAAGCCCCCGCGAAAAAGCCCGCCTCCGAAACGGGTGAGGGCTGAGGCCACACCCTCCCTGCCCCCTCCTTTGAAACGGAAGGGGCAGGGCGGCCCTCTGCTTACTGAATCGCAGCGAGGTCTGCGGCGATTTTTGCCAGCACTTCCTCGGTAATCATCCCTTGCGAGAACGGGGCGACCGCCGTGAGGCTCATCGCCTTGAACTGTTCATAGGCCGGATGCTGATCGATGTCGGGAATGGTGGCGGACACCGCTGCCCTGGCGCGATCATCAGCCATCAGCGCTTCGATCGGCATGTCGGTGGTGAACGCCGCCGTAGCGGTAGCAGTGGTGGCCGCAGCGTCTTCGGCGGCGAAGGCCGGGGTGGTCAGCGCAGCAGCAGCAAGGCCGAGCGCGGCAAGCGGAATGAATTTCATGCAAGCGGTTCCTTCCTGGCGCCGCTGATGGCCAGCGCGCCGTGCCGGTGATTTACCGCAACCGCATGGAAGTGCAACGAATATGGCGCAGGCGGGTGATCGGCGCACAAGTCGTGCGGCGCAACTTTCAGAGCGTTTTCGAGCCGGGTGGAGCCACCCGGCGCCCTGGAAAACGCGGCCAAACAAATAGATAGAACGCAACCGCCGGGCGTGACAATGCGCCTGACAGGGCGGCGCTGTATTTGTTGCATCGAGGCCAATCGCGGCGTAGCACCGCTGTCCATGCGCCCAAAAATACTGACCACGATGAAGGATTACAGCCTTTCATTGTTCGTAGCCGACCTGTTCGCCGGGCTGACCGTCGCGATGGTCGCCTTGCCGCTCAGCATCGCCATCGCGATTGCATCGGGCGCTGATCCGGCCAAGGGGCTGATTACGGCGGTGGTCGGCGGATTGCTGATTTCGCTGCTCGGCGGCAGCAGGGTGCAGATTGGCGGGCCGACCGGCGCGTTCATCGTGGTCGTGTTCGGGGTGATTGCCGAACATGGTTATGATGGACTGGTGCTGGCCACGATGATGGCGGGCGCAATCCTGATCGTGGCTGGCTGGCTGCGGCTCGGCAATCTGATTGCCTATGTGCCCGAAGCGGTCATCAACGGGTTCACCATCGGTATCGCGATCATCATCGCTGCCAGCCAAATCAACGATTTCTTCGGTCTTGGGCTGACCGCGATGCCGGCCGATTTCGTCGAAAAACTCCCCGCCTTGTGGGCTGCGCGGGAGCAGTTGAACCCCCATGCGCTGGCCGCCGGTGTGGGGGCGCTGGGACTGATTATCGTGCTGCGGTGGCGGTTCCCCCGCCTGCCGGGCCTGATCTTCGCCATCGCGGCCATTTCTGCCATTGCCGCGCTGGCCGCCTGGCCGGTCGACAGCATCGGATCGCGTTATGGCGCGCTGCCCGGCGGTCTGCCCTTTCCCGGCCTGCCCGATATCAGCGCCGCGCGGGTGATCGAACTGCTGCCGTCCGCAATGGTGATCGCGTTCCTCGCAGCGATTGAATCGCTGCTGTCGGCGACGGTGGCAGACCGCATGACCGGCGGCCAGCACCGCCCCAATGCCGAGGTTTCCGCGCAGGGCTGGGCCAATCTGGGTTCCAGCCTGTTCGGCGGGATGCCTGCCACCGGAGCGATAGCGCGCACCGCCACCAATGTGCGCGCCGGGGGCAAGACCCCGGTGGCCGGGGTGCTGCATGCGATCATCATCCTGATCATCATGGTGGTGGCAGCCCCGCTAGCGGGCTATCTGGTGATGCCCGCGCTGGCCGCGCTGCTGATGATAACCGCGTGGAATATGAGCGAGCCGCACAAGTGGCGCGGATATTGGGCCGCACCGCTGGCCGAACGCGGGCTGTTGATGTTGACCTTGGTGCTGACCGTGGTGGCTGATCTCACCATTGCCATCGGGGTCGGAGTGATGCTGGGGCTTGCGTTGCGGCTGCGCGATGCGGGCGCGAAGCCGGGCGCATGGAACCAGCCAGAACCCTAGGCGTCATACCAGCGCGCTAAGATGCTGACGCTATCCCCGCGCTGGAAATGCTCAGGCGCCGCACGGGCTTAACCAAAGCCCGGTGAGTCAAGCTCATCGAGCTTTGGTATCAGATATCGATCTGCACCAGCTTGTCGCGCCCGGTCGCGCCGCGCAGCAGGTGCAGTTTTGATCCGGGCAGATCGAGCGCGCGTGCCAGCATCGCCAGCACCGCGGCATTGGCCTCGCCATCATGCGCCCTGGCCCTGACCTTGATCAGAACCGCATCCTCGCCAAGCGCAATCTGCTCGCTGCGC
>JBGSKN010000277.1:0-6607 GCA_041741215.1 Erythrobacter sp.
GCGGAGAATGTCGCGGCGGCCGCGGGCCACGCGCAAGGCATGGGCCTCGACATCCGTTACATGGCGGGTGAGGTCGCGGCGCTGGATATCGGCACGTTTGACCTTGTCACCTGTCTCGAAGTGATCGAGCACGTGGCCGACAAGCCCGCCTTCCTGCGCGATGTCGCGGCGCGGCTGGCTCCGGATGGATTGCTGGTGATGTCCACGCCCAACCGCACGGCGGCAAGCCGGGTGCTGCTGGTCGGCGCGGCGGAGGCGGTTGGCTATGTCCCCAAGGGCACCCACCACTGGGAGGATTTCATCACGCCCCATGAGTTTGAGGCGATGCTGGCGGACGCAGGGCTGACGGTAACGGCAAAGCGCGGGATCGCGTGGCGACCGGGCAAGGGGTTGCACCTGTCGGATGACATGGCGCTGAATTATATTCTGAGCGCGCGGCGGGTTTGACCTCTTCGTCACCCCGGCGCGGGCCGGGGCCCAGCGAGGCGATGGGCAGCGCATGCGGCTCTGGGTCCCGGCCTGCGCCGGGATGACGTTGGCGGCTTAGGGGCAATTCCGCCCCTTGATCGCCCCGTCGGTGAATACCCCGGCCACACCCGCGCCCTTAAGCATCGCCGCCAAGGTCACATCGCCGCATCCCCGCCCTTTGGGATCATCGCCCGTGCGCAAGCTTACCGGGAGGAATTCATTCTCCGGCCGCACCGTCCACGCGTGGACTTGCAAGCCTGCTGCCTTGGCATCGGCGACCAGCGTGGTCGGTGTGCCGTCCGAATTCAGGATCATGCCGATATGCGCTCCCACCGCATCGGCATACTTCCCGATTTCGGCCAGCCCTGTCGGCGTTACCATCTCGGCATAGCGCATCGCGGGTTCATCCGCCGGGCCGCCAAGGGGCTCGACCAGTTGCACCAGCTTGAACCCGCCGCCGCGCTGCTTCAATCGCTGCAAGGGTGCGACTTCAAAGCTCTGGACGAACACCGGATCGGCGGGCGTGATGCCAAGCTGACGCAATTCGCGCAGCAGCAGGTCGACCATGTCGATGCCCGCTTCCTGCAACAGGAATTCAGGGTGCTTCAGCTCGGGATAGAGCCCGATTCGCCTGCCGCTAGACACCTCCTTGGCACGCACCAGCTTCACGATTTCGGCGAAGGTCGGCACCTGATACAGCCCGTCATAGCGGGCATTGGCGGGCCTTAGCGAAGGGATGCGTTCCCTGGCGCGCAGGGTGCGCAGTTCGGCGAGGGAAAAGTCCTCGGCAAACCAGCCGGCGACTTTCTGCCCATCGATGGTCTTGTCGCGGCGGCGATCCTCGAACTCTTCGCGGCTCGCCACATCGGTGGTGCCCGACAGTTCGTTTTCGTGGCGTGAAACCAGCACCAGATCCTTGGTCGCGACCAGATCCGGCTCGATATAATCGGCACCCTGATCGATCGCGCGTTCATAGGCGGCGAGCGTATGTTCGGGCCGCTCGGCGCTCGCGCCGCGGTGGGCGATGATGAGCATGCCACTCTCCTGCGCGGCGGCGGGCAATGGGAACAGCGCCAGAAGCGCGATCAGAGCAAGGTGGCGGACCATTCGTCTTCCTTGAAACCGACCAGAATGCCGCCGGGATATTCGGCGATTGGCCGCTTGATGATGCTCGGTTGCTGAACCAGCAAAGCGACAGCCGTGTGACTATCAGCGGCAAGCGCCTTGTCTGAGTCAGACAGCTTGCGGAAGGTCGTGCCCTTGCGGTTGACCACGGTGTCCAGTCCGGCGGCAGCGATCCATGCTGCGATCTTTGCCGGGTCAGCGCCTTCCTTCTTGTAATCGTGGAAAGTGTAATCGCGGCCCTGCGCGCCCAGCCAGACGCGCGCCTTCTTCACCGTGTCGCAATTGGGGATGCCGTAGAGTTCGAGATTAGCCATTGATTTGCTTGTGTTCCCGTTTTGCCGAATTCTCGACCCAATTGGTTATGCCACAGAATTACGGCTGTTATTCCATGCATTTGGGAAAAATCTGCCGTTCGGGAAGCAATCTCGAAGCGGTCGGCGGAGTTATTTTCCCTATTTCTCGGTCGCTCGGTGCGAATGAAAGAAGTCGATTTTCCAGCTCCCGTTCTCGCGAACGATTACAGCCGACTCAAGCCAGCGAACAGGTCGAAGATCAGGTGGGATCCCGGCGCTGCCAACATTCTCCCAAGCGGACCACGCCGCATCGCAGCTCAGCTTTGTATCTATCGGGCCTATCGACCAATTGATTTGCACACCCTGAGCGTGAGCGTCTCGGACTACATCCACAAGCTCAGTCCCGTCAAAACGCTTGCCGCCATCGAACGAGTAGAAGGTTTCAGTCGTAAGGCGTTTGAAGGACGCCTCGTCATCCTTGCGGAGCGCATCGAAGAAATCATTGATGGTCTGGTCAATCTCAACCTTGGCAGTAACCGGAGCGGGGCAGTTGGGCTGACGCGCATGAGCGCACCCGGTCAGCGCTAGCGTCGTGGCAAGCACAAGGAATGAGCCGTAGGACTTCACACCACAAACTCGCTTTCTGGATGGCACATGTCAATGCCCGCCCTCTCCCAAGTCCGGTTGTTCCGCATACGGGCGCGCCTCACTGAAAGCGGCAAATTGAACCGCTTCCGGGCGACCACGCGGACAGGGCGCTCGCGGTTGGGGATGCCGTACAGATCGATCCTGACCCTAAGTGACCATCCGGTATGTCGGCGATTTAAGGCAGTTCTGGCACCCCTTTCGGAAAAAAGCTGCCATTCGGCTTGCGACCCCATCCCGGTCATTTGGCAATCGATCAGAATGGCCGGAAAGTGCTCTGAAGTATGAATTCGCTTTGGCACGCTGCGTTTTTTCCGCAATGGGGCCTTGTTTGACCATTGCAGGTCGGCCTTGAGAGTCTTCAGGAAACATCGATGAATCACATCGCCGGGGAAACGGCCCTTGGAGTGGATTTTGGGCCAACGGACAGAGAGTTAAAGGAGGAGGGATTTGCTTCTCGCTCACGCATCATTCTCCAGTTCAGGGCCCCACTACCCGAATTTTTTCTGGCGCTTGGATTTTGCCTGATATCAGTGATTCTGGGACATCTTTTCGGCCTGCAACTCGTATTCCCGTCCAGCAATGCACTCCAGTTTACGGGCATGAGCTATATCGTCCCGCTGTCGTTGGTCATCGCGCTCGGTTTGTTCATGGTACTGACGAAGCGCACGATGCAACTGGCCTATTATCTGTTCGGGGCATCCGCCTACGGGTTGATTTTGGTTGCGCATTTCAACGTGAAACTGTGGATGAGCATCGTCAATCCGCGCCTGTGGGATGGGTTCTATTGGCAGACCGATCAGATGGTTCGCCCGCTAATTGATGCGTCCTTTGTCGTTCACAATTGGGTCGGCATGGTCTTACCAGCGGAAAACCACCTTTATCTCTTCGCGTTTCTGGCGATGTTTGGAAGTAGCATTATCGTGCATTCGATGAAGAATTTTATCGTTTTTCGTCGAGTGGTCTTTACCGCAATGCTGGTGCATGCGCTTGGCGCGCTTAGCTATCTTATCATGCCTGCTGTGGGGCCGTTCATTTACGAAGCGGGTGTCAACGCGCTCGAAACAGCCCGGCAAGCACATATGTATGACAGCTATCAGGCATTGATGGTTGGCGGCAAACCCTGGGTGGAAGGTCAGGCAAGTCATTTTCTGTTGGCTGCCGTTGCCGCCATGCCTTCGTTACACGTCGCATCGTCCGGGGTGTTTGTCTATTATGCCTGGAAGCACGAGCGATGGCTTGGCTGGGTTTATCTGCCGCTATTCGTTTTTATCATGTTCGAAGCAATCGCCACGCGGTGGCATTATGCGATCGATGTGGTAGCCGGATTGGCATTGACCGGATTGGCGATAGCACTAACGGCCGCCATATTCCGGCCAATTGAGGCACACCACGCCGTAGGGCGATAGACGCGGAATCCGAATATTGGCTTTCTGGTGAGAGCAGGCACAACGTCAACGTCCGCCCCCACCCAATTCCAGACGTTCCCACGATCGACTGCGCTCACCGAAAGCGGTCGTTCGGGCAGGCTGTGTGTGGACACCCGGCAGGATCGCTTCCGGTTGGGGTGCCTTGGAGTCTGGATTATCGTTCGCTCCGTTCAAATCCGGGGGGCCAGATGCGCATCGGCAATCGCCACTGCAAGCGCATCGGCGGCATCGCTTCCGGCGATCTGGACGCCCGGCAGCAGCACCTTCACCATCGCGGCGACCTGCGCCTTTTCCGCCCCGCCGGTGCCGGTGACGGCTTTCTTGACCAGCCGCGCGGCATGTTCGTTGACGCTGAGGCCCGCCGCCCCGCATGCCGCCAGCACCGCGCCGCGCGCTTGAGCGAGCTTCAAGGTCGACTGCGGGTTCTTATTGACGAAGATTTCCTCCACCGCCGCGCGGGCCGGTTGTTGCGCCGCGACCACTGCTGCAATCCCCGCCTGCAACGCGGCGAGCCGCTGCGCCATCGGTGCGCCTGCGTCGGTTTTGATCTGGCCGTTGGCGACATGGCTTATCCGTGCGCCTTCGGAAGCGATTACACCCCAGCCGGTGCACGACAGCGAGGGGTCAAGGCCGAGGATCAACACGGGTCAGAGCCGCATGCCAAGGCGCGGCCCGAACTGCACCATCAGCAGATACAGCACCACAGTCAGCACGCATCCGACCACCAGCGCAGTCCAGAAGCCATATCCCTGCCGCAGCAGTACCGGCATCAGCAGGAACATCGGCAGGCTAGGCAACACAAACCAGAAGGTCGATTGCGCGTGAACCGCCATGTTTTCCGCATCGGGCCGCGCGTGCCACAGGAAAATCATGCCGAGTATCGAGATCAGCGGCAGTGATGCAATCAGCGCTGCCATGGCAGGCAACCTGCGGCCGACTTCCGCAATCGCCGCGATGATGACGCCAGCCAGCAGCGCCTTCGCGACGAAGGCCCACATCAACCCAGCTTCTCCATCACCTCATCCGAGATTTCGTAATTGCCCCACACGGTCTGCACGTCATCATCATCGTCGAGCGTGTCGATCAGCTTCATCAGCGTGCCCGCGGTCGCTTCGTCAACATCGACACTGAGCACCGGCTTCCACGCCAGTTTCACATTATCTGCCGCGCCCAGCGCCTGTTCCAGCGCGCCAGCCACACCGTGCAATGCGTCGGCCGCGGTCCAGATGGTGTGGCCGTCTTCGGAGGATTCGACATCATCCGCGCCCGCTTCGATCGCCGCTTCGAGCATGGTTTCTTCGTCGCCCGCGTCCGGCCCATATTCGATCAGCCCGCGCCGTTCGAACCCGTGCGACACCGAACCTTCCGATCCGAGATTCCCGCCGTTCTTGGAAAACGCGGTGCGGACATTGGTGGCGGTGCGGTTGCGGTTGTCGGTCAGCGCCTCGACAATCAGCGCGACCCCGCCGGGGCCGTAACCTTCGTAACGGATTTCGGCGTAATCCTCGCCGCCCGCCATGCCCGCCTTGTCGATCGCGCGCTGGAGAGTGTCCTTGGGCCTCGACTGCGCCTTGGCGGCGTTGACCGCTAGCCGCAGGCGCGGGTTCATGTCGGGATCGGGCATGCCCATCTTGGCCGCCACGGTAATCTCGCGGCTCAGCTTGGAGAACATGGCCGAGCGTTTCTTGTCCTGCGCACCCTTGCGGTGCATGATATTCTTGAACTTGGAATGGCCTGCCATAGGACGCACTTCACCGGGATGTTGGAAAATGGAAGGCCGCGCCTTACTCCGATGGCTTAGGCGGATGCAAGGGCGCTCATCGACGCGTGCCTGATCGTGCGGGCGCGGTTTTTGCAATCCTTACGCCATCCCGCCTTACCCCATCCCAAGCGCCGCCTTGTAGGTTTCCAGCAGCATATCCTGTTCGCTGCGGTCATCGGGCTTCATTTTGCGCAGGCGCACGATCTGGCGCATGATCTTGGGATCGTAACCAAAACGACCCCTCCCAAAAACGTGATATCAAGTCAATTCGAAACTCCGATACTAGGAGGCAGGGGCAGCGTGGAGCTTTTCATACTCGCGCAGCGCTGTCCCTGCCTTAGTGCTACTGCTCAGGATTGATATCGGACCCGTCGCTTTGCGGCGGGCCCTTTCGATCATTCATTTGTCAGGTTAAGCTTACAGCGAATCTAGTCCTAAACTTCACTTCTGTTTTGAGTTTCATTCCTGCTCTCGCCAGCAATCGAGAAAAGTTGGCCTGACTCCACTTTTAGTGCTGCGGCCAACATGAAAATAGTCCGAGCAGAAATGTTCACTAATCCGCGTTCGATACGCCCATAGTAGGCGCGGTCCATGCCGATCTCTTGAGCAAAAGCTTCTTGCGTGAAACCTCGCGCCTCTCGAGCGCGTCGGATGTTGAATCCCAATTTTTTTAATTCATATTCAAGCACAGATGCCTGATGGGTCCGAGACGCTGTCCCGTCCACGGCCTTTCATGTCCCCGGCTTTTGACGTGACCCCCAACCTTCATCCAGTTGCGATTAGAGTCTCGGCGTTGTTGTTGCCCAGCTGGGCAGGTGAAGCAAGGGGCTGCGTAGCGTAGCCTCCGGCTATGCGGAGCGCAGCAGCCCCTTGCTTTTTCAGTT
>JBGSKN010000278.1:0-2625 GCA_041741215.1 Erythrobacter sp.
ACCATTCGCCTGCCGTGATCGAGACGCGCACGAACCTGCCCGATCTGACGGCGATGGACCGTTACGGCGCGGCGATTGCGGCGCGGCTACGGGCAGGCGACGTGGTGGCGCTGACCGGCGGTTTGGGGGCAGGCAAGACGACGCTGGCCCGCGCGATTCTGACGGCGTTGGGCCATGGCGGCGAAGTGCCGTCACCCACCTTTACCATTATCGAAACCTATGATGCACCGCCGCTACGACTGCCGGTGGTACATGCCGATTTCTACCGGCTCTTACATCCTCGTGAGCTAGTTGAAATCGGGCTGGATGATTACCGCGAAGGCGCGGCATTGCTGGCTGAATGGCCCGATCATGCGGGCGGGTTTGAGCGCGAACCGGGCTGCCTCTCAATCACGCTCATGGTGCCGGGCGAATTGATGGGGGAAAGCGGCGCGGATGGGCGGATTGCGATTGCCCGCGGCGGCGCGGATTGGGTAGGGCGGATGCCATGAGCGCGCTTCCCCCCGGTCTTGCAGAATTTGTCGCCCACGCAGGTTGGGGCGGGGCCGATATCGAACCCCTGCCCGGCGATGCATCGTTCCGGCGCTATTTCCGGCTGTCGCGCGCCGCAGATCACGCAGGGGGCGAATCAGCGATGCTGATGCACGCGCCGCCGCCGCACGAAGACCCTGCGCCGTTCCTGCATGTCGCCCGCTGGTTGAGCAAACACGCGATGCGCGCGCCCGCGATCCTTGCCGAACAGGCCGCCGCCGGGTGGGTGCTGATCGAAGATTTCGGCAATGACCGGATGCGCGAATGGCTCGATGGCAATCAGGCGGATGAACAGGTGGCCTATGGCGCGGCGGTCGATGCGCTGGTGGCGCTCCACCGCCTGCCGCCGGGGCCATTTCCGGCCTATGACATGGTGACCTATACCCGCGAAGCAGCGCTGCTGACCGAATGGTATTGTCCGGCACAAGGGCTGGATGTGGATGCGGCGGGCTATGTTGCGGCGTGGGAGGAAGCGCTCGCCCCAATGATGGAGCGCCAGAACCCCGGTGTTACGGTGCTGCGCGATTATCATGCCGAAAACATCATGCTGCTGGGCGGGAAGCCGGGCGCGCCCCAAGGGCTGATCGATTTTCAGGATGCGCTGGTTGGCCACCCGGCCTATGATCTCGTCTCGCTGTTGCAGGATGCGCGGCGTGATGTGCCAGAGACGCTTGAGCCGGCGATGCTGGCGCATTATTGCGCTGGCGCCGGGATCAGCGATGATGATTTTCTGGCCGATTACGCCCGGCTCGGCGCGCAGCGCAACGCCAAGATTGTCGGCATTTTCACCCGGCTTGATCGGCGCGATGGCAAGCACAGATACCTCGCCATGATCCCGCGCGTCTGGGCCGCGATGGAGCGCGATCTGGCGCATCCTGCACTGGCTCCGGTTGCGCGCTGGTTCGATGCCAATATCCCGGTGGAACTGCGCGCTGCCAATGGGGCGTTCACCGCATGAGCGCAGGGCAGCTCGCTTCTGATACTGCGATGATCCTTGCCGCAGGGCTGGGCAAGCGGATGCGCCCGCTCACCGCGTCGCAGCCCAAGCCGCTGGTGCGGGTGGCGGGCAAGGCGTTGATTGACCACGCGCTCGATCGCCTTGCCGATGCGGGAATCGGGCGGGCGGTGGTGAATGTTCATTATCTCGCCGATGCGCTGGAGGCCCACGTGCTGGCGCGCAGGTCGCCGCAGGTGAGCGTATCGGATGAACGCGCGCTTCTGATGGAAACCGGGGGCGGGATGGCGAGGGCGCTGCCGCAGCTGCCCGATCCGTTCTTCGCGCTCAACGCTGACAATATCTGGCTCGACGGACCAAAGAGCGCGTTTCACGATCTGTCGTCGCGCTGGGATCCGGACGCGATGGATGCTTTGCTGTTGGTGGTTCCGCACGCGCGCGCGGCGAATTTCAACGGGCCGGGCGATTTCCATATGGACCCGGTGGGCAGGCTGTCGCGCCGCCATGCTGGCCGGATCGCGCCGTTCATCTACACCGGCATCCAGCTGGTGTCGCACCGATTGATGCGCGATGCGCCAGGCGGGCCGTTCGGGGCAATGCAATTGTGGGAACGCGCGATCAAAGAAGGGCGGCTATACGGCCTGTCCTTCACCGGGTTGTGGTTCGAAGTCGGCACCCCGCAAGCGATCCGCCCGACTGAAGCGGCACTGCAGGGTGGCTGACCCGCAACGCTCCGGGCCGCTGGTCTATTCCATCGCCGCCCATCGCGGCTTTGCCGATGCGCTGGTGGCGGGGCTGGTGCCGCGTTACCGGGAACCGGGTTTCGGGCTTGCCCGCCTTACCCTGCTGGTGCCGAGCAGCCGCGCCGCGCGCACCCTGTCTGAGGCTTTCATCCGCCATGCCGGGGAAATGGGTGAAAGTGGGCTGTTGATGCCGCGCATGATCGCGGTGGGTGATCTTGACCTTGACGAAAAGCTGGGCGCGGCGCTCGATCCGCTGGGTGCGGCTGACATCCCGCCCGCCTGCGATCCGATCCGCCGCTGGCTCGCACTGGATCGCCTGATTGCCGAGGAACGCGCGCGCGAGGGCATGGAGCCGCTGCCGGGCCGCGCACGGCTCAACCTGGCGCGCGATATGGC
>JBGSKN010000279.1:0-4704 GCA_041741215.1 Erythrobacter sp.
CAGTCAGGTGATGGACGAACTCGCCGAAATCTTCGCCGATCTGGGATTTGCGGTCGCCACCGGGCCGGAGATCGAGGACGACTGGCACAATTTCACCGCGCTCAACATGGATGAAACCCACCCGGCGCGGGCGATGCACGACACGTTCTACTTCCCGGACAAGACCGGGGAGGGGCGGGAGGTGCTGCTGCGCACCCATACCTCGCCGGTGCAGATCCGGGCGATGCAGGAACACGGCGCGCCGCTGCGGATCATCGCCCCGGGCCGGGTCTATCGCTCTGACAGCGACGCGACCCATACGCCCATGTTCCACCAGATCGAAGGTCTGGTGATCGACAAGGACATCCACCTCGGCCACCTTAAGTGGACGCTCGAAACCTTCCTCAAGGCCTTCTTCGAGCGCGAGGATATCGTGCTGCGCCTGCGCCCCTCCTACTTCCCCTTCACCGAACCGAGCGTCGAGATCGACGTCGGCTACGCGATGGAAGGCGGGCGCCGGATCGTCGGCGGGTCGGGCGATGAACCGGGCCATGCGTGGATGGAGGTGCTGGGCAGCGGCATGGTCAACCGCCGGGTGATCGCCGCCGCCGGGCTTGATCCCGACGAATGGCAGGGCTTTGCCTTCGGTACCGGGGTCGACCGCCTCGCCCAGCTCAAATACGGGATGAACGACCTTCGCGCCTTTTTTGACGGCGATCCGCGCTGGCTTGCGCATTACGGCTTCTCGCCGTTTGACCAACCCACCCTGTCTGCCGGTGTGGGAGCACGGACATGAAGTTCGCGCTGACCTGGCTCAAGGATCACCTTGAGACGACCGCCACCGTAGGCGAAATCTGCGATGCGCTGAACGCCATCGGGCTTGAGGTTGAAGGCGTCGAAGACCCGGCGGAGAAGCTCGCTGGTTTCCGCATTGCCCACGTCCTGACCGCCGCGCGGCACCCCGATGCCGACAAGCTTCAGGTGCTGACCGTCGACACAGGCGAGGGCGATCCGCTGCAGGTCGTGTGCGGCGCGCCCAATGCGCGTGCCGGGATGAAGGGCGTGCTCGGCCTGCCCGGCGCGGTGGTTCCGGCCAATGGCATGGTGCTGCGAAAGAGCGCGATCCGCGGCGTCGAGTCGAACGGCATGATGTGCTCGGTGCGCGAGCTCGAACTGGGCGAGGATCACGACGGCATCATCGAACTGCCCGATGACGCGCCGGTCGGCACCAGCTTTGCCGATTACCACGGTGCTGATCCGGTGATCGAGGTCGCGGTGACGCCCAATCGCCCGGATTGCATGGGAGTTTACGGCATCGCCCGCGATCTCGCGGCCACGGGGCTGGGGAGGTTGAAGCCGATCACCATGCCCGCGTTCACCGCAGCGGGCGCCTGCCCGGTGGAGATCCGCACCGATGACCCGCAAGGCTGCCCCGCGTTCTATGGCTGCGTTATCAAGGGTGTCACCAATGGCATTTCGCCCGAATGGTTGCAGGCGCGATTGAAGAGCGCGGGCCAGCGCCCGATCTCGCTGCTGGTCGATCTGACCAACTACCTGATGCTGGGGTTTGGGCGTCCGGCGCACATCTATGACCTTGCAAAGCTGCAAGGCGCGGTGGCGGCGCGGCGCGCGCGGAACGGCGAACAATGCCAAGCGCTCAACGAAAAGACCTACACGCTCGATGACAGCATGGTGGTGATCGCGGACGAGCGCCAGGTTCACGATATCGCAGGGATCATGGGCGGCGAGGATTCGGGCGTGTCGGAAACGACCACTGATGTCTTGCTCGAAATCGCTTATTTCGACCCGGTGCGCATTGGGGCAACGGGGCGCAAGCTGGGACTGGCGTCGGACGCGCGCACCCGGTTTGAGCGCGGGGTGGACCCGGATTTCCTGGACGGCGGGCTTGATCTGCTGACCGGGCTGATTGTGGAATTGGCTGGCGGCACGCCAAGCGAAGCGGTGCGCGCCGGTTCGCCGCCCGGCAACGCCAAGGTGATTGCCTTCGATCCCGGCCTGACGCTGCGGCTTGGCGGGGTGGACGTGGCTGAGAGCGAGCAGAAGCGCATCCTCGAAAGCCTCGGTTTCAGCGTGGGCGATGGGTGGCAGGTCAGCTGCCCGCTGCGCCGCCACGACATCGAAGGTGCGGCCGATCTGGTCGAGGAAGTGGTGCGCATATACGGGCTCGACAAGGTGGCAAGCGTGCCCCTGCCGCGCACCGAGGGCGTGGCAAGACCGACCGCGACGCCGCAACAGAGGCTTGAACGTGGCCTGCGCCGTGCAGCGGCGGCAAGCGGGTTGAACGAAGCGGTGACGTGGTCGTTCCTGCCCGAGTGGGCGGCTGAGCATTTCGCGGCTGACGATAAGGCGCTGTGGGTGCTCGCCAATCCGATCAGCGAAGACTTGAAGGCGATGCGCCCCTCGCTGCTTCCCGGCCTGCTGATGGCGGCCAAGCGCAACGCCGATCGCGGCGCGGCGGCTTCGCGATTGTTTGAAATCGGGCGGCGCTATTTCCGGGGCGAGAACGGACTCAGCGATGAAAGGCCGACGCTTGGACTGGTGCTGGCGGGCGAGAAGTCCGCGCGCGGGTGGAACACGGGCAAGGCGCAAGGCTTTGACGCCTATGACGCCAAGGCGCTGGCGCTCGCATTGCTGGATGACGCCGGTGCGCCGACCCAGAACCTGATGGTGATGGGCGAGGCTGGCGCGCAGTTTCACCCCGGCCAGTCTGCAACCTTGCGGCTTGGCCCCAAGGCAGTGCTGGCGCGCTTCGGGATGGTGCATCCCGCGACCCTGAAGGCGTTCGACGTTGACGGGCCGATTGCGGCGGTTGAGCTGTTCCTTGACGCGATCCCCGCGAGGAAGAATGCCGCTTTCGCCCGCCCCGGATTCACCCCGCCCGCGCTGCAAGCGGTGACGCGCGATTTCGCCTTCCTCGTGCCCGAAGGGCTGGCGGCGGGCGATCTGGTGCGCGCCGTTCAGGGGGCTGACAAGGTGGTGATCACCGGGGTGCGGGTGTTCGACGTCTTCGTCGGCGCGGGGGTGCCGGAGGGCAAGAAGTCCATCGCGGTCGAAGTCACGCTCCAGCCGGGTGAGGCGAGCTTCAAGGATGCTGACCTGAAGGCGATTGCAGAGAAAATCGTCGCCGCCGCCGCTAAGCTGGGCGGGGAGGTGCGCGGATGAAACCTGTCTTGCGCTCAGTCGAAAGAACGGCTTTCGTCACCGGCGCCACCGCCGGTATCGGCCTCGCCACAGTGCGCACGCTGGTCGCAGCAGGTTGGCGCTGCGTCGCCACTGGGCGGCGGCAGGATCGGCTGGACGCGCTGGTGGCAGAGTTGGGTGCGGACAAGGTGCACGCCGTGTGTTTCGACGTGCGCGACACCGACGCGCTCGATGCCGCGCTGGCGAACCTGCCCGAGGGGTTTCGCGACATTGATCTGCTGGTCAACAATGCCGGCCTCGCGCAGGGGCTGTCAGCGGCGCAGAATGCCAATCTCGATGACTGGCAGACCATGATCGACACCAACATCACCGCGATGGTGGTTCTGACCCGCAAGCTGCTGCCCGGGCTGATCGCACGCAAGGGCGCGATCATCGCCATCGGTTCGGTCGCGGGCAGCTACGTCTATCCGGGCGGCAATGTCTATGCGGGATCGAAGGCCTTCGTGAACCACTTCACGCTCGCCCTGCGCGCTGACCTGCACGGCACCGGCGTGCGTGTGACGAGCATTGAGCCGGGGATGGTCGAGACCGAATTCACCGTGGTGCGCACAGGCAGCCAGCAGGCCTCGGATGACTTGTATCGCGGCGTGAACCCGATGACTGGACAGGACATTGCCGACACGATTGTCTGGATTGCGAACCTGCCGCCGCATCTCAACATCAACCGGCTGGAACTGATGCCGGTCAATCAGGACTTCGCGGGCTTCCGCGTCGCGCGCGATAGCTGATGACCTCCAACCGCCGCACCTTCGCGATCATCTCGCACCCTGACGCGGGTAAAACGACGCTCACCGAAAAGCTGCTGCTGCAAGGCGGCGCGATCCACCTTGCGGGCGAGGTCAAGGCGCGCGGGGCTGCGCGGCGGGCGCGGTCTGACTGGATGAAGATCGAACAGCAGCGCGGCATTTCGGTCACGTCGTCGGTGATGACGTTCGAACGCGGCGGGATTGTCTTCAACCTGCTCGATACGCCGGGGCACGAGGATTTCTCCGAAGATACCTACCGCACGCTGACCGCGGTGGACTCGGCGGTGATGGTGATCGACGCGGCCAAGGGGATCGAGCCGCAGACGCGCAAGCTGTTCGAGGTCTGCCGCTTGCGCTCTGTCCCGATCATCACCTTCGTCAACAAGGTTGACCGCGAAGGCCGCGATCCGTTTGAAACGCTGGATGAAGTCGCCGATATGCTCGCGCTCGACGTGTCTCCGCAGATGTGGCCGATCGGCATGGGCGGAGAGTTTGAGGGGATTCTCGATTTCGCCAGCGGCGAGATCAGCCGCCCCGAAGGCCCCTCACGCGCGTTTCTGGGCAAGCGCGAGGCGGGCGGCGCGATCACGCAGCGCTTTGCCGACGAGATCGAACTGGCGCGCGGCGGCTATCCCACTTTTGATCTTGAGGCGTTTCGCCACGGCGATCTTACCCCGGTCTATTTCGGATCGGCGCTCAAGGATTTCGGCATCACCGAATTGATCGATGCCATCGCCCGCTACGCCCCGCCGCCGCG
>JBGSKN010000280.1:0-11889 GCA_041741215.1 Erythrobacter sp.
GAAGACCCGGATCAGCCGCGGTTCTTCGCCTACCTTTCGCTGTTCACCTTTGCGATGCTGATGCTGGTGACGGCTGACAATCTGGTGCAGATGTTCTTCGGTTGGGAAGGGGTGGGGCTGGCGTCCTATCTGCTGATCGGCTTCTGGTTCAAGAAGCCGAGCGCGGGCGCGGCGGCGATCAAGGCATTCGTGGTCAACCGCGTTGGCGATCTGGGCTTCATGCTCGGCATTTTCGGCACCTATCTGGTGTTCCAGACCACCTCGATCCCGGAAATTCTGGCCGAAGCCCCAGCGATGAGCGGATCGACCATCACCTTTGTCGGGATGCGTCTTTATACGATGGATATCCTGTGCATCCTCCTGTTCATCGGCGCGATGGGCAAATCGGCGCAGCTGGGCCTGCACACCTGGCTGCCCGATGCGATGGAGGGGCCGACGCCGGTTTCCGCCTTGATCCACGCAGCCACGATGGTGACGGCGGGCGTGTTCATGGTCTGCCGCCTGTCGCCGATGTTCGAAACCGCTCCGACCGCGCTGATGATCGTCACCATAATCGGCGCTGTCACCTGCTTTTTTGCCGCAACCATCGGCACGACGCAGTGGGATATCAAGCGGGTGATCGCCTATTCGACCTGTTCGCAGCTTGGCTACATGTTTTTTGCCGCCGGGGTGGGGGCTTACGGCGTGGCGATGTTCCACCTGTTCACCCACGCTTTCTTCAAGGCGCTGCTGTTCCTGGGCGCGGGCAGTGTGATCCACGCGATGCACCACGAACAGGACATGCGTTATTACGGCGGTTTGCGCAAAGCCATCCCGTTCACCTTCTACGCAATGCTGGCGGGCACGCTGGCGATCACGGGTCTTGGGGTCTATCACCTCGGGGTCGGGTTTGCCGGGTTCTGGTCGAAGGATGCGGTGCTCGAAGTCGCCTTTGCGCGCGGCACGCCGATTTCGGTCATGTCGTTCTGGCTCGGCGTTGGCGCTGCGTTGCTGACCAGTTTCTACAGCTGGCGGCTGATGTTCCTGACCTTCTGGGGCAAGCCGCGCTGGATCGAAAGCGAGCATATCCAGCATTCGGTTCACAAGACCCCCGAACAGGCAGGCGCGGACACGACCGGCGGTTATCATCCGCATGAAAGCCCGTTTTCGATGCTGATCCCGCTCGGAGTGCTGGCTTTGGGCGCGGTTGGTGCAGGGCAGGTGTTTGCGCCCAGCTTCCTTGATGATGCCGCGTTCTGGGCCGGGTCGATCTTCTATAATGAACCGCTGATCCATGCGATGCACGCGGTGCCTTACTGGGTGAAGTATTCGGCGCTGGCGGTGATGCTGCCCGGCTTTGCGGGCGCATATCTCGCCTATATCGCCAAGCCTGATATCCCCGCCAAGTTCGTCGCCACTTTCGGCGGCTTGCACAACTTCGTCTACCGCAAGTGGTATTTTGACGAGTTGTATGATCGGATTTTTGTGAAACCCGCTTTCTGGCTCGGTCGCCAATTCTGGAAGCTCGGCGATATTGGCACGATCGATCGGTTTGGCCCCAATGGCATCGCCTGGGTTGTTGATCGCAGCGCGGTGGCCGCCAAGTCGATCCAGTCGGGCTACCTCTACACCTATGCGTTGATCATGCTGCTCGGGCTGGTCGCCGCTATCACTTACGTTCTGCTGTAGGAGCTCGCTTCGTCATGGAAGGCTTACCCATCCTGTCGTTGATGATGCTCGTGCCGCTGGCGGGCGCGTTGGCGTGTCTGTTTGCGGGCGCTGCGGCCGCGCGGTGGATTGCACTGGGGGCGACGCTCGTCACCTTTGTTCTCGGCGTGGCGATGTGGTCGAATTATCAGATCGGGGGCGCGCAATGGCAGTTCACCGAGCGGGCTGAGCTGTTCGCGGGCTTTTCATGGGCGTTGGGGATCGACGGCATTGCCCTGATGCTGATCATGCTCAGCGTGTTCCTGATGCCGATCTGCATTCTGGCGAGCTGGGATGCGATCCAAAAACGCGTCGGCGAATACATGGCGGCCTTCCTGTTCATGGAAGTGCTGATGATCGGCACCTTCGCCGCGCAGGATCTGTTCCTGTTCTATATCTTCTTCGAAGCTGGTCTGATCCCGATGTATCTGATCATCGGTGTCTGGGGCGGGGACAACCGCATTTACGCCAGTTACAAGTTCTTCCTCTATACATTGCTGGGATCGGTGCTGATGCTGATCGCAATGTTCTGGATGGTGGCCGAAGCGGGCACGACCGACATCCCGACATTGATGCAATATGACTTCCCGGCAAGCGCGCAGACGTGGCTGTGGCTGGCGTTCTTCGCGAGTTTTGCGGTCAAGGTGCCGATGTGGCCGTTCCACACCTGGCTGCCCGATGCACACGTTCAGGCGCCCACGGCGGGCTCGGTGATCCTGGCGGGTGTGCTGCTGAAACTGGGTGGCTACGGCTTCATCCGTTTCAGCCTGCCGATGTTCCCCGAAGCCTCGGCGCAATTTGCGTGGGCCGTGTTCGTGCTGTCGATGATCGCGGTGGTCTACACCTCGCTTGTCGCACTGGTGCAGTCAGACATGAAGAAGCTGATCGCCTATTCCTCGGTCGCGCACATGGCTATTGTCACTGTTGGCCTGTTCGCGTTCAACGTTCAGGGGCTGGAAGGCGCGATGATCGTGATGCTGTCGCACGGTCTTGTATCGGCTGCGCTGTTCCTGTGCGTGGGTGTGATCTACGACCGGCTGCACACGCGTGAGATTGCGCGTTACGGCGGGCTGGCGATCAATATGCCTTATTATGCGCTGTTTTTCCTGCTGTTCACGATGGCGAGCATCGGTCTTCCGGGAACCAGCGGATTTGTGGGAGAGTTCCTCGCCTTGGCGGGCATTTACCAAGCGTCGAGCCTCGTCGCGCTGGTTTCAACTACCGGGATCATTCTGGGCGCGGCCTATATGCTCTATCTCTATCGCCGGGTCGCGTTTGGCGGGCAGGTGAACGAAGACGCGGCCGCGATGCGCGACATTTCACCGCGCGAATGGTTGATGATGGCCCCGATTGCCGCTTCCGTGCTGTGGATGGGGGTTTACCCTGAAAGTTTCCTTGCCCCGATGCGCGCTGACATTGCCGTGCTTGATGCGCGGCTTGCGGCAGCGGCTCCGGCCAGCGATGCCGCTTTGACCGCAGGTGCTCCTCGCGCCGAGGCCGCCAATGCACTTTCGCATGAAAATGGCGCCAATCATTCGAGCGCCGAGGAGGGCGCGCACTGATGGATTTCGCTCACTCCTTCGCGCTGATCGCGCCAGAATTGCTGCTGACCGCGGCGGGCCTCGCGCTGTTGCTGGTTGGTGCTTGGGGTGGTGACAAGTCCGCAAGGCTTGTCGCCATTGCCGCCGCCGCCGCCTTGTTTGGTGCGGGTTTCATGCTGGTGCCGGGCCTGCATTTCGGAACGGATGGCCCCGCAACGCTGGCATTTGGCGGGCTGATCAAGGTCGATAGCTTCGCGCTGTTTGCCAAGGCGCTTATCTATCTCGCCGCGATTGGCGCGCTGATGGTCGCGCCAGCGTTTTTCGACAGTGCGGCGGCGGGCACAGAGCGCGGGATGCGTGCTGAATATCCGGTGCTGGTGCTGTTCGCTGCTGTCGGCATGAGCATCATGGTTTCGGCCAATGATTTCATGGCGCTGTATCTCGGGCTCGAACTCAACAGCCTGTCGGCCTATGTGCTGGCGGCGATCCTGCGGCGCGATACGCGCTCGGGCGAGGCGGGGCTGAAATATTTCGTGCTCGGCGCGCTGGCATCGGGCATTCTGCTTTACGGGATGAGCCTGCTTTACGGGTTCACCGGCGGCACCGCGTTCACTGCCGTGCGCGCCGGACTGACCGGCGAGATGGGTACCGGCGCGCTGTTCGGGGTGATTTTCGTGCTCTCCGGGCTCGCGTTCAAGATATCGGCGGTGCCTTTCCACATGTGGACGCCGGACGTTTACGAAGGCGCGCCAACCCCGGTCACTGCGTTCTTTGCCACCGCGCCCAAGGTTGCCGCCGTCGCGCTGACCGCGCGGGTGGTGTTCGAAGTATTCGGCGCGCAGGTTGATGCGTGGCAGCAGATCGTGATGTTCACCGCGCTCGCTTCGATCATCTTCGGCGCTTTGGGAGCCATCGGGCAGGAGAATTTGAAGCGCCTGCTGGCCTATTCGTCGATCAACAATGTCGGCTTCATCCTGCTGGGCCTTGCGGTGGCGAACGAGGCTGGCGTGAGCGCGATGCTGGTCTACCTGTTCATCTATGTCGCGATGAGCCTTGGCAGCTTTGTTGCACTGTTGATGCTGCGCGGCGAAGATGGCGCGCTGTTTGAAACCTTTGCCGATATCCGGGGCCTGTCGGTAACGCGTCCGGCGATTGCCTGGGCCTTGCTGTTGTTCATGTTCAGCCTCGCGGGCATTCCGCCGCTGTTTGGTTTCTACGGCAAGTTCGTGGTGTTTCAGGCCACGATCGAAGCCGGGCTGGTCGCCTTTGGTGCAATCGCCATCGCCGCAAGCGTGATCGGCGCGTTTTACTACATCAAGTTCGTCAAGGTGATGTTCTTTGACGAACCCGCAGGCGTCGTCACCGGCAGGAGCGGGGCTGCGCATTGGGTGCTGCTGGGGCTGACTGCGGCGATTGTCTCGCCGCTCGGCTATCTGCTCACCCCGTCGCTGACCGATCTGGCCGACAAGGCTGCAGCCTCGCTGTTCCTCGCGGTTTGATCGAAACCGTCACAACCACCGGGTCGACCAACGCCGATCTTGTGGAGCGATTACGGGCGGGCGAGAGCATCCCAGAAGGCTACTGGCTGCGCGCAGAAACGCAGACCAGCGGCAAAGGGCGGAGCGGGCGGGCGTGGATCAGCCCGCCCGGCAATCTTTACGCGAGCACGGCGGTCAACCTTGAATCAGGCGATCCCCCGGCTCAGACGCTCGCCTTGGCTATCGCATTGGCGGTGCATGATCAGGTGTCTGACTCGCTGATGACTGCTGACCGCGACAACGTATTGATCAAATGGCCCAATGATGTGCTGGTGCGCGGCGCCAAGGTTGCGGGCATTCTGCTGGAGCGCTGCGGCAACGCGATTGTGGTCGGGATCGGGATCAATATCGCTTTCGCCCCGCAGATTGAGGGCCGCGCCACGGCGTGTCTTTCAGGGCTCAATATGAAGTATGATGCAGACCCCGAATATGCGCTGACCTATCTCGCGCCCCGGGTGGCCGCACACCTCGCCCGCTGGCGAACGGAAGGCTTGGCCGCCTTGATCGCGCACTGGAGCAGTGCCGCCCACCCACTCGGCAGTGCGCTTTCGGTCAATTGCGGCGGTGGCGCTATGTTCATCGGCACGTTCGCTGGTCTCGATGATGGCGGAGCGCTGCGGCTGCGCTTGGATAATGGCGCGACACAAACTATTCACGCGGGCGAAGTCTCGTTGATTGCAGAAGGAAACGGTTGATGTTGCTTGCCGCTGATGTCGGGAACACCAATGTCGTCTTTGCCCTGTTCGAGCGAAGCCCGGACGGTTCGCACACTATTCGCGCGCGCTGGCGGATCGCCACCGATCCGCGCCGCACGGGGGACGAATACGCGGTGTGGTTGCTGCAACTGCTGACCATCGAAGGGGTCGAGCGCAGCGCCATCACGCAAATCATCGTCGCATCGGTGGTGCCGCGCGCCGATCACAACCTGACCGTGCTGTGCCAGAAATATTTCGGCATCACCCCGCTGTTCGCCGGGCAGGGCACAGCCGCCTGGCAGTTCGAGATCGATGTCGATCAGCCCTCGTCATTGGGTGCCGACCGCGCGCTCAACGTTTTGGCCGCGCATCACAAATATGGCGGCGATCTGATCGTGGTCGATTTCGGCACCGCGACCAAGTTCGAAGCGGTCGATTTCACCGGCGCTTACAAGGGCGGGTCGATTGCTCCGGGGATCAACCTGTCGCTTGACGCGCTGGTCGGCAAAACCGCCAAGCTGCCGCGCATCGCCATCCGCGCGCCTGACAACCGCAGCGTGATCGGGCGCAACACTGAAGACCAGATGCTGATCGGCGTGTTCTGGGGCTATGTCGCGATGATGGAAGGCATGATCGCGCGAATGAAGGCTGAAATTGGTCGCCCTGCAAAGGTTGTAGCCACCGGCGGGCTCGCCATATTGTTCGATGACGCCACCGAAATATTTGACCACGTCGATGCTGACCTGACGCTGGACGGCCTAGCCATCCTTGCCCGTCAGGCCGAAACCGCCTGAACCTATCCAATCCCTCTCCTGACAGAACCGGAAACACCTTGAAGAAAGATTTTACGCCCGAAGACGAATTGCTGTTCCTTGCGCTGGGCGGTTCCGGAGAAATTGGCATGAACGTCAATCTCTACGGCTGTCAGGGCAAATGGATCATGGTCGATCTGGGCATGACCTTTTCGGGCACGGAATATCCCGGCGTCGATCTGGTATTTGCTGACCTTGATTTCATCGAGGAACGCCGCCGCGACCTCATCGGCATCGTGCTGACACACGCGCATGAAGACCATATCGGCGCTGTTCCCTATTTCGCGGGTGAGCTGGGCGTGCCGCTTTATGCCACCCCGTTCACCGCCGATCTGGTGGCGCGCAAGCTGGAAGAGGCGGGGCTGCTCGGCAAGGTCGAACTCAACATCATCGAGGACGATCATGGCGAGATCGAGCTTGGCCCCTTCACCATCACTTACCTGCCGCTGGCGCATTCGATTGCCGAAGGCAACGCGCTGCTGATTGACACCCCGCACGGGCGGATATTCCACACCGGCGACTGGAAGTTCGACGAAGAACCGATCATTGGCGAGCCGACCACCGAAGAAGAACTGCGCGCCATCGGCGATGAAGGCGTGCTGGCACTGGTGTGCGATTCGACCAATGTGTTCAATCCCGAACCTTCCGGCTCAGAAGGCGCGGTCCACCATGCGCTGATGAAGGAAGTCGCTCGCCATACGGGCAAGCGGGTGGTGGTCACCACCTTTGCCAGCAATGTCGCGCGGCTGCACACTCTGGGCGAGGTGGCGCGGGAAAACGGTCGGCAGATTTGTGTCGCAGGCCGCTCGCTCGACCGGATTATCGAGGTCGCGCAGGATAATGGCTACCTTGAGGATTTCCCCACGCCGGTCGATTTCGACACCGCGATGGGCCTGCCGCGCGGCGAAGTGCTGATCATTGCCACGGGCGGACAAGGCGAACCGCGCGCTGCGCTGGGCCGGATGGCCGATAGCAATCACCCGATCGAACTGACCGCGGGCGATGTGGTGCTGTTTTCCTCGCGCCAGATTCCCGGCAATGAAATCCCGATCGGCAAGATCCAGAACCTGCTCGCCGCGCGCGGGATCACGATGGTGACCGATCGTCAGGCGCTGATCCACGTTTCGGGCCATCCGGGCAGACCAGAGCTTGAGGCGCTTTATGACTGGCTTCGGCCCGAGGTGCTGGTGCCCGTCCACGGTGAAATCCGCCACATGGCCGAACAGGCACGGGTCGGCAAAGCCGCTGGCATTCCATCGCAGGTCGTGCAGAAGAATGGCGACATCGTGCGGCTAGCGCCCGGCGCTCCGGGCAAGCTGGCCGAAGTGCGCGCGGGCCGTCTGGTGCTTGATGGTGACATCATCGCGCCAGCCAATGGTGAAGCCATCACCATGCGCCGCCGGATCGCACAGGATGGCGTGCTGGTGGTGGTGCTGGCACGCGGGCAGGCACCATTGGTCGAGGCGATCGGCCTGCCGCTGGATGAAGACCTGTCTGAATTTCTTGCAGAAGCCGCTGGCGATGTGCTCACTGCGATCAATCGCCTCAAAGGCAAGGACGCGCGCGATTCAACCGTGATCCACGAGGCCGCCCGGCTCGCTGCCCGGCGCGCAGCGCAGCGCTGGTCGGGCAAGAAGCCGCAGGTGCGGGTGGTGATGCCGGGGACGCCGGCCTGATGCAGATCACCTCGATCGCCGCGATCTATTTCCTGTTCTGGGTGATGAGCGCGTTCGTGATGCTGCCCTTCGGCGTGCGCACCGCCGATGAAGCAGGGGAGGCAAAGATACCTGGTCAGGCTGATAGCGCGCCGGTCAATTTCCGCCCCGGCAGGCTGGCGTTGCGAGCAACGGTAATCGCGGCGGCGTTCACCGCGCTGTTCCTCGCCAATTACCAATATGGCTGGGTCACGGTCGCCGATATCGACATTCTGCCCAAGCCGGCGGGGGCAATTTCGCGCTAGCTGCCCAATGTTTTAGCTGCGCAGCCGCTGGATCGCCTGCGCCAGCGCGACGTAGAGTTTGCCCATTTCAGACCCCAGCACAGTCACGCTCAGCGCGTGTCCATCGCGGGTGGACAGGATCGAGCGCAGCATCGCCTCGAAATCGTGGATGTAGCGGCTGACATTGGCCTTGAACGCATCGTCGGCGTTGAAGAGCGATTCAATATCACGAGCCGTGCCGTTGTCTATCAGCCGCACCGCGCGGCGGGTAAAGATGCCGCGGTCGCCCTTCAGATAGGCGTCCCACGCGGTATCAGCCACTTCGGCGGACAGCGCGGTGCTGATATCAATGGCAGCCGAATTGAGGCTGTCGGTTATCAACGCCATGCGCCGCGCAAAGTCATTATTGACCTGTTCCTCGGCCAGTTCGCGCGCGCGCGCCACGCGGTGTTCGAGATTGCCGGTAAGCTCGTTCACCCGCACAAGCTGATCGCGCAGCTGGATCGTCGCCTCACGTCCCACGCCAGAGGCATGGGCAGCCGCCTGTTCCAGCTTGCCGATTACCGCCGCCGCTTCGTTGCGCAGCGCACGTTCGAGAACCTCGACTGCTTCGCCGCCAAGGTGCTGCGCGAGCGCCGCAGTCTTGTCCCGCGCACCGGAATCCAGCGTTGCGAAAGCCTGCGCGATTGCAGTCTCCAGCGTGCCGAGCGCTTCGCGCAGCTGCTCCTGCGTGTCGGCGGCGAGGGTTCCGCTTTCCTCCGCCAGCCGCGCAAACCCGCCGCGCAGGCCCTGCAGGCGGGCGAGCGCGTCGTCGGACTGTTCGGCGAGTTGCGATCTGAACCCGGCAAGCGCTGCTTCGGCTGCGTCGATCTCGCCTCGGGTTTGCAACAGATAACCTGACAGATCATTGCCCTGCTCGCTCGAACGCAGCATCAATTGGTTGACCTTGTCGGCGCGCGTTTCAACCTCAGCAAGCGCATCGCCGGTCGCGGTGATCGACTGCGCCAGATCCTCGCGTGTGGTGCGCGCGCCCGACTGGATGATTTCAAGAAGACGAATACCGCTTTCGGTAAGTTGTGCCAGTTGCGCCTCGGTTGCTTCGAGCGCGGCGCGCTTGTCGGCCAGATGCTCGCCAAGCGTGCCAAGACCTGTCGCAAGGCTGCTGCGCGCAGCGTCACCGTGCTGATCAATTTCGCGCATCATCCGCCCCAGTTGGTCAAGGCGTTCGGCCACTGCCTCGCCATGCGCGAGCAGCTTTTCAGTATCGGCGATCTGCGCTTCACGCCGCAGGGCGAGGGCATCGTCAAGTTCGCTGAGCCGTTGTGCCAGCAGCTCGCTTGCTTGCGCTTCGTGGGTTTCGAAGGCGGCTTGTCGCTGTTCAACCTGCTCGGCAAGCGCGCGGCTGCGTTCGCTCAGCTGGCTGTCGAACGCCTCAATCTCGGACGTCGTCTGGCGCGCGCGTTCCCCCAGTGCGGCGATCGCAGTGGATTCCAGGTTGTTGAGGCGGTCGCGGTAAGCCTCGGCATCGGTTTGCAAGGCGACAAATCGCCGGGTGACGAGCGCCTCGATCCGGGTCAGCTGATCCTCGAACCCAGATAGCGTTTCGCCCACCCGCTGGCCGATGCTGCGAACCTGTGTTTCGCTGGCCCCACCAAAGGCATTGAGCCGATCAAAGCCTGCCACCAGCCGTTCAAGCTGATCTTGCGCATTGCGCCCCGCGCCGCCGATCTGGTTGGCGACATCGCGCGCGGCATTGGCGATCACCGGCAGGTCATCGCGCAGCCGGTCCATATTGCCGAGCGCTGTTACGCTGGCGCTGCCAATCGCTTCGACCTGCGCGCTGTTGGTGGTGATGAGCGCCTGCAATTCACCGGCATGGGCGGAAATCCGCTCCGCCGCTATCCGGCCCAGCGATTCCAGATCGCGCGATTGCGCTCCCAGAAACTCCCGCGCCAGGCTGAGTTCGCGATTGACCACCTTGAGGCGGGCTTCAAGCGCGGCACTTTCCTGGTTCATCAGCACCGCGCTGGCCGCAAAGCGGTTCGCCTCCACGCGCGATGATCGCATGGCGAGCAGCCAGATAATCCCGATCAGACCCACCGGCACCGACCATTGCACCGCCCATGCTGCCCACAGGTCGGGGGCAGGATTGGCCAGCATTTGGGCCTGATGCGCCCAGACGAAAAATGCCGTCCATGCGGCAATGGTCACGATCGCCAAAACCGGGGCCAGCCAACCGAAACGCGATGTTGGCAGAGCGTGCTCATCGCCATCAATCCAGCTTTCCGAAAGCTCCAGTTCCGCCGCTTCGGGCGAGGCCGCGCTGTCGGACGCATTGTTCGCCGCAGCGGTTTCCGCTGCGCCGTTTTCACCGCTTTTGCGCTTCAAGCTGCGCATCTGATGCCGTTCTGCCATTTTGCACTTATACCACAGCCGGACTCGGGATAAACCCCGCTTTAACCTAACCTGCCATATGATCGTGTCATGGCGTTTGATAATGGTGCCCTTGATGCGACCCTTGCGGCAGCGGCCGGCGATGATGCCGTGCTGCTGCGCGAACTGCGCGCGGCGTTTCTCGATAGCGCCGCACGTCAGCTTGATCTGCTCAAACGGGCGCGCTGCGATGGCAACTGGAACGTCGCAGCGATGCGGCTGAAGGGGCTGGCGGCAAGTTTCCATGCTGATGATCTGCTGCAGGCCGCTGAAATTGCGTTGCAGGCGGCCCCGGGTGAACCGCTGGCAGTCCGCGAGATAGAGGCGGTGCTCGCGCGTTTCTCACGCTCCGCCCGGCGCTGATCCTTCCTCGAACGGGCGTGATGGCGCTTGAACCTTTGCGCTGAACGCGCCAATCCCTCAGGCTTTCCGGCACTCAATCGGAGAAGTGAGGGATGCGCACCGGCCTGATTGCTGCTGTCACACGCACCGCCAGCGGCGGACTGCGCGCCGAATTGCCGGTTGCGGGACGGTCGGTGCTGGCCTGGCAGGTGGCGCTGATGCGCGATCTGGGGGCAGAGCGGATATTGTGCCTGTGCGATGATGTGCGCGGCGAGGTTTTGCGTCTGCAGCACGAGGTTGAGGCAGGCGGCGCAGCATTCCACGCACTGAAAGGCTTTGCCGCCTTGCCCGCGCTGGTTCGGGCTGAGGATGATCTGGTCATTCTGCGCGATGGGCTGGTGCCCGATCCTGTGCTGGTGCGCGCGCTGGTGGAGGCTGGCCCCGGCCTGCGGCGGATGGTCGCCTGTGTGCCGTCTGATCATCCGCTTGCGGTCAGTCACCCCGATGATTTCGAGCGGGTGGATGCAGCGCGGCACTGGGCCGGACTGCTGGTGATGCGCGGCGCGCCGGTGCAGCAGCTGGCTGATTTCCCTGCGGATGCTGACGCGGTATCGGTGCTGTTGCGGCTCGCGCTGCAAGCCGGAACCCCTTGCCACGGATTGACCGCAAATGCGCTGATGGACGAGGACTGGCTGTTGGCCGACAGCGCCAGTGCGGTCGCGATCCACGAACAGGCCTTTATTGCCAAAGCCGCGCCGGAATCGGATTGGCGCGCGCCGCTGGCATCGCTGGCGGCGGTGCTGGTGCGAAAACTTGCGCCGCGCGGGCTTGCGAAGGCTCCAATGCTTGGCGCAGCAGCGGCACTAGCCTTGCTGATTGGCGGAGCGGTGGCGGCGGCCCTGG
>JBGSKN010000281.1:0-3641 GCA_041741215.1 Erythrobacter sp.
GCCTTCGGGCCAAGCCGCGCAATGTTTGAAAGCAATTACCCCGTCGATTATTGGGGCGCGGATTACGCGGTGCTGTGGAACGCCTTCAAACATCTGACCCGATCAGCCAGTGCGGACGAAAAAGCGGCGCTCTTTGCGGGCACGGCGGCGCGGTTCTACGGGCTTGAAGACCAGCTCGGGTAAGCGCCGCCCTCACCTCACCAAATTGCCGCTTGGCAGCGATGGAACCTGCGTTAGAGACGCGGGTTAAGAACACAGTTTTAAGGAGAAACCGATGCCGCTTCCCGCCCCGTTTGATCGTCTGCGCCTGCCGCTGATCGGATCGCCGCTGTTCATCGTGTCCGGCCCCGAACTGGTGATCGCGCAGTGCAAGGCCGGGATCATCGGCAGCTTTCCGGCGCTGAACGCGCGCCCGCAATCGCAGCTGGACGAATGGCTGCACCAGATCACCGAAGAACTGGCCGCCCACAACCGCGCCAACCCCGACCGTCCGGCAGCGCCCTTTGCCGTCAACCAGATCGTCCACAAGACCAACGACCGGGTCGATGCCGATATGGCGACGTGTGAGAAATGGCAGGTGCCGATGGTGATCACCTCATTGGGCGCGCGTGAGGATATCTACACCGCCGTGCGCAATTGGGGCGGCGTGACGTTGCACGACGTGATCAACAACCGCTTTGCCCGCAAGGCGATTGAAAAGGGCGCGACCGGGCTGATTCCGGTGGCAGCCGGTGCAGGCGGCCATGCGGGCGCATTGTCGCCGTTCGCGCTGATGCAGGAAATCCGTGAGTGGTTTGATGGGTTGGTCGCGCTGTCAGGTTCGGTCGGGCATGGCGCAACGATCCTTGCCGCGCAGGCCCTGCGCGCAGATTTCGCCTATGCTGGCAGCGCCTTCATCGCTACCAAGGAAGCCAACGCCTCCGAAGGGTATAAAAACGGCATCGTCGATGGATCGTCGGAAGGCATCGTTTACACCAACCTGTTCACCGGCGTGCACGGCAACTACCTGCGGTCTTCGATTGAGGCCGCCGGAATGGACCCCGACGATCTGCCGGTCAGCGATCCCAGCAAGATGAACTTTGGCAGCGGCGGCAACACCAAGGCCAAGGCGTGGAAGGACATCTGGGGTTCGGGCCAAGGCATCGGCACGATCAAGCAGGTCGGCAGCGTCGAAGACCTCGTCGCCCGGTTTGAACGCGAATATCACGCGGCCAAGGCGCGGATGCTGGCCAATTCGGACTACACCGCCTGGAGCGCGCTCAACTAACCAGCCGAATAGGCCGCTATTTCGCCAGCCACAATGCCTCGGCCATGGTGTCAAGCTCGCGGAAGTCAAATCCGGTGCCGAGCGGGTCGTTCCGATTGAGCACCACCCGTCGGCGGTCAGCCAGCAATTGCCGCCGCAACGCGGATTGCAGCACCTGCAAGCGAAGCAATGCTTCAGACAGCGCGAAATCGGCATCCTGATGACGCACAAACGACCAGCGTTCCTCGATCCGCCCGACACGCGCGATAACCACTTCGTTGTAACGCCGGTGCGGCCCGCGATGCAGCGGCATCCCGGTGCGTATCGTCGCCCGTTCGGTCGCGGGCAGCAACAGGCCATTGGCACGAAAATCATCAAACCCGACGCGGCCCCGCCCGATGGTTTCAAACAGCGCCCCGAAACACCGCCGCGACAATAACTGCCGTGGCAACAGGTGATGGCGTTGAAGGCCGGGGTCATATCCCGCCGTGCCGGGGCAATTGACCGAGCGAAAAGCAATGACGGCGATAGAGAAGCGGTGCGACCCCAGGCCTTCATCTATTCGCGCCGCACGCTGATCAGCGCGTGATCGCTCGATGGACGCAGCACCAGCCTGGTACCATCAGGCGCGATGATCCGTTCATCGGTTTTCAGCCCCCCCGCCAGCACAAACTGGTTCACAAGCCTGATACCCAGCCGCGTTGCTGCCACAAGGTCGGCGCTCAAAGGCGGTTCGATCCGCAGTTCCTGCCCGATCCAGAAATCGAGCCCGACACTTTCCAGCGCGCCATCGGCGTTTTCGGCAAAAGCGACGAGGCCGAGCGCCGGAAACGGCCCGCCATCAAGCCAGGCGGCAATAACCGAATCGAAGAACCGACGGCCGATTGCGCTGCACGACGGGCCCCAGCATACGGCCGCAAGGTCATCAAAATACAGGATCAGATCACGCGCCAGCGCCAGCATCGCGCGGACCACCGGCATGCTGCGCGCGCCCCCTGCAAGATGCGGCCCCGGCTTGATCGAGAGCACATCAAAACTGGCGGGCTGCGGAATCTCGACCAGGTCAAAACGATGTTCGATGACCGGAAAACCGCTCGGCTGACCGGGCGCAAGTCCGCTGAGATCAAAGGTCAGACCGTTACACAACAGCTCAACCCAGACCGGTTGGTCGGGCGAGGTGGCTTCATCCAGCAGATCATCATCAGTGGCCAGATCATGGCTGAGGTCAATCGCTTGCTGGCGCGCGGCAAACGCCCTGATCGCATCGCGATCGGGCCTCCTGCCCTTGGCAAACAACAGGTGCAATTGTGCGGCATCGGCACGCTGCGACAGTGAAATTGTCCAGCTCCCCTTCTAACGCGGCTGAAAGAGCTAAAATACTTTCATCAACTTAGGCGCGTTTGCTGCCAATCGTCGAGTCCCCAATCAGCAGACCCATCCCGTTTTGGATCAGTTTCTAAAACATGCCGAGACGCAGCCCCTCGGCCAAGGCTTCGCCCACTTCATGACACTGTTTCAGAACCTTGGCTGGCACCTGCTTTTGCGCGGCGATGGCTTCGGGCGTTTGCGCGTGAAGGTTCACAATCAACGGCGCGGCGACCCGGCGCAGCCGCCATCCGGTCGCGATCCGATCAATCTGGCGCTGTGCCCCCTCCCCGTCCGAACCCGCAGCGATCAGGGTTGCATAGGGGCGCCCCTCGATCTGGCCGAGCACCGGGTAATATGCCCGATCGAACATTTCCTTCATCATCCCGCTCATGCTGCCAAGGTTCTCCGGACAGCAGAAAATATAACCATCCGCCGCCAGCAACATTTGCGGCAACGCGTCAGCCGCAGGCATCAGCAACCCGGCCGCGCCCGCGCCTTTTGCCGCCGCGCGCGCCATTGCCGCGCTTGCTCCGGTGCGGCTGTGCCAGATGATCAGCAGGCTTGGTTCGGCGTTCAATGTCATCGTGCAAGGCTGCCCTGCGCGCCTGTCGATTGTCAATCGTGCAAGCCTGTCGATGACCGCAGGTTTAGGCTAGGACGCTGCCATGACCATCCCTTCCCCTGTCCCGGCCAATGCCCCGACCAATGCCACGCCCGTGCTTGCCCCCGTGCTTGGGGTCACGTCATCACTATCGGGCAAGGCGTGGCGCTGGCGTGGGCGCAATATGGAGCTGGATGGGGATCAGATAGCAGACGCGCACGGGCTTGACCGCTCGATCCTTGATCAATTGCTGCTGACGCGCGGTGTGGCTGAAGATGATCTGGAACGCCACGCCCGCCCGACAATGCGCGCATTCCTGCCCGATCCTTCGGTGTTCCGCGATATGGACACCGCCGCCGAACGCCTCGCCCAATGCGTAATGACCGGCGAACAGGTGACGATTTACGGCGATTATGATGTCGATGG
>JBGSKN010000282.1:0-3496 GCA_041741215.1 Erythrobacter sp.
ACGCGGTCGGCATAGCCCTGCATCCATGCGCGGGTGCGCAGTTCGGTATCGGGACGCGCGATGCGCCCCATCCTGAGGTCGAGCACAAAGCGCGGGTCATGGGCAGCAAGCCGCCCGAATTTGGTGGCGGGCATGGAATGCGCCCGCAGGAAGGTTTCGATCGTCCGAAGCAGCATGGTTTGCGTCCCTGTTGAATGCTTGGGGTTGGGCAGGCATTGAGCGAATCACTCAATGTTCCGTAAATGTTCCAGTTGAAATCCTACTTGTCTAGGAAAAATCCTTCGTGTAGGAAGTTTCCATGAAAGAAACCCAGCAGCATCCGCTTGAATCGCTGTCCGGCCCGCGCGTTCGGCTGCTTGAACTGACGCAGGCGCGCGGCGTGAGCCTTGCCGCGCTGTCCGAGTTGCTGGGGCGCAATCCGTCCTATCTCCAGCAATTCATTCGCAAAGGTTCGCCGCGCAAGCTGGAGGAGCAGGACCGCGCCAAGCTCGCGCAGTTCTTCGGCGTGGGCGAGGAGGAATTGCGCGACGTTAAGGATAATTCCTACGTGTCGCCACTCAGGCGGCGCGAATCGGGGGAGTGGGTGGATGTGCCGCGGCTTGATCTGGGCGCATCAGCCGGGCCGGGGGCGGTGCCGCCGGGCGATGAGGCCGCGTTCGACACCTTCCGCTTTTCGCGCCGCTGGCTGGCCGAACAGGGGCTGGAACGCGCGCAGCTATCGGCGATCACGGTTGAGGGGGATTCGATGGAGCCGCTGCTTCATGATGGCGACGAAATCCTCGTCGACCGCGCCCCGCGCGCCTTCCGCGACGGTATCCACGTGGTGCGGCTGGGCGATACGCTGATGGTCAAGCGCGTGGCGAGCGCGGGGCCGGGACGGGTGGCGCTGCTCTCGCAGAACATGGCCTATCCGCCGGTGGAGGTGGCGGCGGGGGAGGTGACCATTATCGGGCGGGTTGTGTGGAAGGGGGGGAAGATTTAAGCGTCTCGTCATGACCGAAGAAGCCAAGCCTATGCCCCCCCAAAGCCTTCCTATGCGCGCCGCGATCATTCCGGTGACGCCGTTGCAGCAGAACTGCTCGCTGATCTGGTGCACCGCCACCATGAAAGCCGCGCTGGTCGATCCGGGCGGGGATTTGGGCAAGCTCAAGGATGCCGTCGCCAAGGCGGGCGTCACGCTTGAAAAGCTGCTCGTCACCCACGGGCACCTTGACCATTGCGGGCAGGCCGGAATGCTCGCCGAGGAGCTGGGCCTCCCCATCGAAGGCCCGCACAAGGACGACCTGTTCTGGATCGAGCAGCTGGATAATGACGGCGCGCGCTATGGCATGGAGGCGAAAAGCTTCACCCCGACCCGCTGGCTGGAGCATGGCGACACGGTGACGGTGGGCGAACTCACATTGGACGTGATCCACTGCCCCGGCCACACGCCGGGCCACGTGGTGTTCTACCACGGGCCCAGCCGCTTCGCGATTGTCGGCGATGTATTGTTCCAGGGCAGCATCGGGCGCACCGACTTCCCGCGCGGCAACCATCAGGATCTGATCAACGCGATCACCCAGCGGTTATGGCCGCTTGGCGAGGATGTAACATTCATCCCCGGCCACGGCCCCACGAGCACCTTCGGGCGCGAGCGCAGGACCAACGCGTTTGTCAGCGATTACGCGCTTTCCTGATTTCGCACGCCGAAGGGCGTGCGGAGCAACACGAACACCCAACATCAGAACACATCCCAAACGGGCCGCAGGCCCGCAAGCGCGACCGCGCGCCGCGGCTTATGCCGCGGAAGCCAAGGCGGACGGATGTCCGCCGCCCGGCGTTTGAGGGCTAATACAAAAAGGCCTTACATCACCCCCATAACAACCAGCGCCGCCACCACAGCCAGCCCCAGCTGGGTCAGCATCGTCGTCATCGTGCCGATCATCCGCCCCAGCTTGGCAGTGCCGCCGTCCATCCCGAAACCATGCGCCACCCGGCCGATGAAATAGGCCGCCGCGACGTAGGCCAGCCACCAGCTGCCCTTGCCCGCCAATTCAATCGCGGCAATCAGCACCAGCACAAAGGCGGTGTTTTCGACATAGTTCAATTGCGCGCGCATCCGGCGTTGCAGCGGTTCGCTTCCGCCATCGCCCACGCTGATGCCGAGCGCGGTGCGCAGCGCCCCGATGCGGATCGACAGCCAGATATTCAATATCGCAGCAGCAGCGGCGGCGGCGAGTGTCACAGGAAGCACGGTCATGGTAAGATCCCCTCGTTTTGGTGCCGCGTGTGCTAGGCGGGCGCGGGGCGGGTTGCAACGTGCGAATTTTGCGCTATAGCGCCCGGCTTCCCGCCGCTGCTGGCCAAGGAATGCACGCATTTGCTGCGGCTTGTGCGCATGCTTCCCTTGCCGTAAGGGCGACCTTCGAGAATCGCGCCCTCGACCAGCAAAGTGCCGGCGGCGCGAATTGACGCATTTATTTGAGGTAATGGTGCCGCCATGGCTGTCCCCAAGAGAAAAGTATCCCCCAGCCGTCGCGGCATGCGCCGCTCGCACGATTCGCTGAAGGTCGAAGCCTTCGGTGAATGCGGCAATTGCGGCGAACTGAAGCGCCCGCACAATATCTGCGGCCACTGCGGCCATTACAACGGACGTCAGGTCGTCGCTGTCGGTCAGTGAGCCGCAGCTGTAACGCAATCCGGAAGGAAGCACGATGAGCCTCCCGCGTATCGCCATTGATGCGATGGGCGGCGATGAAGGCGTGCGCGTCATGGTTGAAGGCGCCGCGCTCGCCCGCCGCAACCACGAAGGTTTCAACTTCCTGCTGGTGGGTGATGGCAAGCGGATCGAAGCCGCGCTCGCCAACCATCCCAACATGCGCGGCGCGTCGGAAATCCTCCATTGCGATGATGTGGTTGGCGGTGACGAACTGCCCAGCCGCGCGATCCGCCGGGCCAAGACCACATCGATGGGCCTTGCTGTCAACGCGGTAAAAACCGGCGATGCCGGCGCTGCGGTCAGCGCGGGCAATACCGGCGCGCTGATGGCGATGAGCAAGATTGCGCTGCGCACCATGCCGGGGAGTGATCGCCCCGCGCTCGCCGCGATCATGCCGACCTTGCAGGCGCATGATGTGGTGATGCTCGATCTGGGTGCCAATACCGAAGCCGATGCGCGCAATCTGGTGCAATATGCGGTGATGGGCGCGGCCTATTCGCGGATCGTCAACGGCTTCGAAAAGCCGGTCGTCCGGCTGCTGAATATCGGCACCGAAGAAATCAAGGGTACCGAGGAATTGCGCGATGCTGCCGCGATGCTGATCGCCGCCTGCGCGCGCGAAGATGGCGGGCTGGCGCTTGTGTTCGATGGCTTTGTCGAAAGCGACAAGATCAACCGCGGTGAAACCCATGTGGTTGTGACAGACGGGTTTTCGGGCAATATCGCATTGAAAGCGATCGAAGGGTCTGCGCGGTTCGTGACCGATCTGCTGCGTCAGGCATTCACCTCTTCGCTGCG
>JBGSKN010000283.1:0-2777 GCA_041741215.1 Erythrobacter sp.
AAAGACCCCGCCCAGCAGCGCCACCCCGAACACCGCGTAGATGATCGTCGGTTTCAACTGCACGAAGGTGGGATCGCCGAAAAAGATCGTCAGACTGCCAAAGCCGACGATCAGCGCGGTCGAAAACCACAGCATCGGCGATACCTTGCCCAGCCGCCATTTCGACACCGCCAGCGCGATCACCGCCGCCACCATGAACGCGCCGGTGCCGCTGATGATTGCGGCCAGTTCGCCTGCCGGGTTCGGGTCTTCAGGCGCGCTCCAGCGATAGACGCCGAGGAACACCAGCAGCGGCCCGTAATCGACGACGACATTGAGCCAGCTGGAGGCGGCTCTTTTTCCCTCATTCGTTCGTGCTGAGCCTGTCGAAGCACTGTCTTTATCTTCCAACGCATTGCTCCAAAAGAAAGTACGGCCCTTCGACAAGCTCAGGGCGAACGGGGTGGGGGTGAGCGGGCCTTAAGCCACCCCGGCAATCACGCGCGCGACCAGATCGGGATCAAACGGGCGCAGGTCTTCCAACTTTTCTCCCACGCCGATGGCGTGGATCGGCAGGCCGTATTGTTCCGCTGCGGCCACCAGCACCCCGCCGCGAGCCGTGCCATCCAGCTTGGTCATGATCAGGCCGGTAACGCCTGCGACCTCCTTGAACACCTCGATCTGCGCCAGCGCATTCTGGCCGTTGGTGGCATCGAGCACCAGCACGACATCATGCGGCGCATCGGGGTTCAGGCGCCCGAGCACGCGGCGGATTTTCGCCAGTTCCTCCATCAGCTCGGTCTTGTTCTGCAAGCGTCCGGCGGTGTCAACGATCAGCGCGTCAATCCCGGTGTCGGTCGCCTGTTTTACGGCATCGAACACGATCGCCGCCGGATCGCCGCCTTCCGGCCCGCGCACCAGATCAACCCCGACCCGGTCTGCCCAGGTCGCCAGCTGCCCGATTGCCGCGGCGCGAAACGTGTCGCCCGCTGCCAGCAGAACGCCGTAATCATCTTCCATGAACAGATGCGCGAGTTTGGCGATGGTGGTGGTCTTGCCCGATCCATTCACCCCGATCACCAGGATCACCTGCGGGCGCGGGAAGGCCGTGATTTCGAGCGGTTTGGCCACCGGGCGCAGGATCGCGGCGATTTCTTCCGCCACCGCTTCGCGCAATTCGCGGGTGGTGATTTCAAGCCCGAAACGCTTGTCCGCCAGCCGTGCGCGGATGCGCCCTGCCGCCGCCGGGCCAAGATCGGACATGATCAGCGCGTCTTCGACTTCGTCAAGCGTGGCATCATCCAGCTTTGCGCTGGCGCCCACACCCGAAAGGTTGGCGGTCAGGCGCTCTGACGTTTTGGCAAAGCCGCCCAGCAACCGCTGGGCCCAACTGGTTTCGCTCATACGAGCAGCCCTTCTTCGATCCCGCGCACAGTGATGTCGATAACCTCGCCAGCGAGCGCCGCAGGGGGCAGGGCAACGCGGGCGTAATTGGGGGCATAGCCGGTGCCATCGCGTTCAGCGAGGACACTGAAGGTTTCGCCCACAAGTCCGTTCAGCCAGTTCTGGCGGCAGGCTGCGGCGCGCCCGCGCAGTTCCGCCGCGCGTGCCTTGACCACTGCGCGGGGCAGTTGCGGCATCCGTGCGGCGGGCGTGCCGGGGCGGGGTGAGAACGGGAAGATGTGGGCGTGGACAATGCCGATTTCGTCGATGACGGCGAGGTTGTCGGCATGGTGCGCGGCGCTCTCTGTCGGGAAGCCGGCGATCAGGTCTGCGCCCACCGCGATATCAGGCCGCAGCGCCTTTAGCCGGGCAACCAGATCTACCGCGTCACGGCGCAGATGGCGGCGCTTCATGCGTTTGAGGATCAGGTCGGCCCCGTGCTGCAAGCTGATGTGCAGGTGCGGCATCACACGGGTTTCGTGCGCCAGCAGATCAAACAGCGCATCGTCAATTTCCACCCCGTCAACCGACGACAGGCGCAAGCGGGCGAGCGCAGGGAAGGTATCAAGGATCGCCTTCACGAGCACGCCCAGCCGGGGGCTGCCCGCAATATCCTGTCCCCACGAGGTCAGATCGACCCCGGTGAGCACAACTTCCTGCGCGCCTGCCAGCAGATGCGCTTCGACCTCGCGCAGCACCGCTGGCACGGGGGTGGAGCGGCTCAGCCCCCGGCCTTGCGGGATCACGCAAAAGGTGCAGGCGTGATCGCAGCCGTTCTGCACCGCGATGAAGGCGCGGGTGTAGTCACCTTTCGTGAATCCCCGCGCAGGCGGGGACCTCAGGCCATCCCGAACGAGGTCCCCGCCTGCGCGGGGATTCACATTGTAGCTGCGCGGATCAAGCTTGTCAGCGTTGGCAACCAGCCCGTCCACCGCGTCCATCGCGCCAATTTCGTCCCGGTCGATTTCAGCCGCGCAGCCGGTCACGATCAGCCGCGCGTCTGGATGATCGCGGCGCGCGCGGCGGATTGCCTGCCGGGTCTGGCGCAGCGCCTCGCCGGTCACCGCGCAGGAATTGACGACGACGAGGTTCTCCTCGCCCGCCAGCATGGCGCGCATCCGCTCGCTCTCGGCGATGTTCATGCGGCAGCCGAGCGAGACGATGTGCGCTGCGTTCAAGCCGCTGCTCCACCGGCGAAATCGCTCCAGTCGAAACTGCCGCGGAAGCTCTCGGTCGCCGGGCCGCTCATCAGGATCGTGCCGGAGGGCTCCCAGGCGATCGTCAGGTCGCCGCCGGGCAGAGTGACGCGCACCGGACTGCTGACCAGCCCGCGCCGGATCGCGGCGACCGCCGTC
>JBGSKN010000284.1:0-3336 GCA_041741215.1 Erythrobacter sp.
GCCAAGCCGTGCGGAAATTGTGCCCGCCTCTGACAGGCTGGCGCCGATGGCAAAGGGCAGCGGGGAGTCGCCCGGCGCAGCTTTGCGCGCCACCTCGCCCAGGTTGGCGCGCCGCAACCCGCGTCCCGGCCCAAGCAACGAGAGCGCTTCGAGCAGGTTGGTTTTGCCCGCCCCGTTGTCGCCCACCAGCAGGTTGAAATGCGCCGTATCCACCAGCGTGGTGGCGGCGTGATTGCGGACATTTTCAAGGCTGATCTTGCTGAGCGCCATCGTGTCAGCGCGGGTAGCACAGCCGCGCGATTTGGCCAGTGCGGGCAAGCTGGAAAAGCCAATCCCAATTCTTGGGAAAAAACACCAAGCTTTCGTTCAGGTGAACGGGCTGTCGCGTTGGCGAAAGCAGGGAAACGGCGCAAATCAGCCATTTTTCAAGTTTGGCACGGCTCATGCAAAGTGTTCTGCGTCCCAGGGATGATCCCGAAGGACTGGAAAAAACACCAAGGAGACTTTCATCATGTTTGCCCAAGACGTTTCAAACCGCCTGTTCGCCGCCGCATTCTCGGTCGCCATTTCGGCCGCGTTCTTTGCCTATGCGATCGTGCCTGCCAGCCCCGGCCTTGTTGCCTGAGCCTGACCTCACCCAGATTTTACAAAAGGATCATTTCCCATGTTCGGCCTCGAAACCAGCGCCCGCTTCGTCTCTGCCGCATTTGCTGTCGTGCTGACGGTTGCCAGCTTCGCCTATGCGATCGTCCCGGCCAGCCCCGGCATGATGGCGTAAGTCGCCGCGTTTGCTTCACCTTTTCGGATATGAGGGACTTTTGACATGAACAACATCACCAACTCCCCCGGCGGCAAACCGCCGCGCGCAAACTTCCACCTCGACAAGAGCAACGCGAAGGTATTCGGCGTGTGCGCCGGGATTGCCGATTATTTCGGCATTGACGCGATGCTGGTGCGGATCGGCTTTGTCGCCACGACCCTGTTCGGCTTTGGCGCTCCGGTGCTGATCTATCTCGCAGTCGCGCTGATCGCTGACTGATCTTTCCGGCGAGCGGGCACCTTGATGACGGTGCCCGCTGCCAGGCCATTACATAGCGCTGATACCGCCATCCAGTTTCAGCTCTGCCCCCGTCATGAACCGGCTTTCGTCGCTCGCCAGATAGAGCACCGCGTTGGCGATATCGTTCGGCTCGCCGACGAATTTCAGCGGTATCTGCCGCGCCAGCTTTTCCAGCAGCACGCCCTTGTCGAGCGAGGCAGCCTTTGCCGTCCCGTCAAGGATCGGGGTATCGACAAAGGTCGGGTGCACCGAATTGCAGCGGATGTTCATGTTCTTCTTCGCGCAGTGCAGCGCAATCGACTTTGACAGCATCCACACCGCCGCCTTTGATGCGTTGTAGGCGGGCATCGTATCGCTGGCGATCAGGCCCGCGATGCTGGAGATGTTGATGATCGACCCCGGCGCGTGTTCGCGCATCAGCGGCAGGGCTTTCTGACAGCCGTGAAAGATCGAATTGACGTTGATGTCAAAACACCGCTGCCAGTCGGCAAAATCACAGGTTTCGATATTGCCCGCGACCCCGATCCCGGCATTGTTGACCAGCACGTTCAATCCGCCCAGCTGTTCGCGCGCGGCGTCCACCGCGGCTTCCCACTGCGCCGGGTCGGTCACATTATGCGCGACCGCGTAAGCGGTGCCCGCGCCCATTTCGGCATTGATGATATCGGCGGTTTCCTGTGCGCCCGCGAGGTTGATGTCGGTTGCCAGCACCCGCGCGCCTTCCTGCGCCAGCCGGATGCAATGCGCGCGGCCCAAGCCTTGCGCACCCCCAGTGACCAATGCGAGCTTGCCCGCTACGCGTCCTGCCATAATTCAATCCTCTCTCAGATATTCCGGTGTCAAAAGCATTGCGATGCGCACGTCGACCGCATGGCCAGCCCGGCGCCATTCGGCCACGATGCGCGAAAGATCGCGCAAGGCAACCCGGTGGACGGTGATGTTTTCGCCCTCGGTGCCGCCGCCGTCGCTGACCTTGGTCAGATTGCGCGCGCGCAGCAAGGTGAAACATTCCGACACCATGCCGGGCGATGAGTAGAATTCGCCCAGCACATCCAGCCGCGCGGCGCGGTAGCCGGTTTCCTCTTCCAGCTCGCGCAAGGCGGCGGTGGTCGCATCCTCGCCTTCGCCGCCTGCATCATCGCCGACCAGCCCCGCCGGGATTTCGAGGCAGAAACGGCCCAGCGGCACACGGTACTGGCTGACAAGGATGACGTGGCGGGTGCCGTCTGCATCATCATCCAGCGCGATGATCGCGGCGGCCCGGATGCCGCGCGCGCGCCCGACATATTCCCACCGCCCGCGTTTCTTGGCGGTGATAAAGCGGCCTTCCCACATCACTTGTTCGGGCAGGTCGGCGTCGCGGTCTTTTTGCAAGATGAGAGTCCCCGTTCATCCTAAGCTTGTCGAAGCATGGTCGGCACAGCGAGCGCCCTTCGACAGGCTCAGGGCGAACGGGTCAAGCGCGAATTGAGGGGAGGGAACCTAAACCTCGATCAGGCGATCAGGCAGTTCGTTCATATCATCCGCGCCGCGCGGGAAATGCTGCGCCAGCACAAAACCGACATCGCCGATGCCGACCGCCAGCCCCTCGGCAATCCGGCCGTGCCGAATATGGCTGAGCATATCGCTCATCGCCTCGCCCCACACTTCGGCTGAAACAATCGCGGCGATGCTTTCATCTGCGACGATTTCCGCGCGGTGTTCGCGCATCGACAGGTAGATCATCACCCCGGTGCGCCCGGTGGTGCGGCGATCCGCGCCAACCTTGAACTGGCGCACGGCCTGGGCGTGGACGCGGATGGTCTTGGCCGGGCCGGGGATCAGCGCGAATTTCAGCGGTTCCCACTGCTGCGCCAGCATCACCCCGGCAAAGGTGAGCAGGCCAAGCTCGATCACCATGCTGGCCTGTTCGCCCGTGGTCCATTCGTGGCCCCAGCCGCCGATCAGGCGATCCCACAGATCGAGGAACGGGAGCGGCAGGGCCGCAAAAACGCTCATCACGGTAAAGGCTGCGCCCACCGCCCACAGCAATGCGACATCGGTATAGCCATCGGACCGGTCAGCCAGCACGGTGACGATTTCGCCAGAGGTCTGCGCCTCGGCTGCGGTCACGGCGTCAGCGACCAGCGTGCGCCCGGCATCATCAAGATAGGCCATCGTTACCACCCCCCGGAGGCGCCGCCGCCCCCGAATGAACCGCCGCCGCCGCCAAAGCCGCCACCGCCAAAGCCACCGCCTCCGCCCCAGCCATCATTGTCGCCGCCCGAAAGCGCGCC
>JBGSKN010000285.1:0-2085 GCA_041741215.1 Erythrobacter sp.
TTCGCCATTGGTGTGGGGCTTCACCTGCCGCACCAGATCGAGGTTGACGATGGTGCTGCGGTGCACCCGCTGGAACTTGCGCGGGTCTAACCGGCGTTCGATATCCTTCATCGTTTCGCGCAGCACCAGCGAATTGTCGCCGGTGGAGATGATCATGTAATCGCCCGCCGCCTCGATATGTTCGATCGTGTCGACTTCGACGCGGAAGATCTGCCCGCGATCCTTGATGTTGATCAGCTTTTCAAAGCGGTCGGCGCTTTCGGGGGTGGCAGTATCGGCGAAATCCGCCGCCCGGTCAGGCGCAACTTCTGCCAGCACATCGAGCAATTGTTCTGCATCCTCGGCCGATTTCTTTTCCGCAAGGCGCTGACGCACGCGTTCGATGGTGTCGGCCAACTTCTGTTCGTCAACCGGCTTCATCAGGTAATTGACCGCGTTGGCTTCAAACGCCCGGATCGCGTGTTCTTCATAGGCGGTGACAAACACGAACAGCGGAGGTTCGATCTCCATCACGCCCTTGACCACCGAAAACCCGTCGAATCCGGGCATCTGGATGTCGAGGAATACCAGATCGGGCTTTTGCGTCTTGATCTTGCGGATCGCCTCGCGGCCATTGGCGCAGGTGTCGATGATCTCGACATCCTCAAACGCGGCGAGCCGCAATTGCAGGCCCTGAATGGCAAGCTTCTCATCGTCGACGAGGATGGTTCTGATGGTCATGCGGGGGTTCCGAAGTTGCGTTGCGGGGGAGTGATGGGGATGATGTTGTCGGTTGCGCCCGAAGCAGCGGGCACCGCCGCTGGCGCAGCGCGTGATTGGGGGGTGGCAACATCTTCCCTGATAAAGGGAATCTCGATCAGCACCGTAAAGCCGCCCCCGGCTTCGGATCGGGTTTCAAACAGGTGATTTTCGCCGTAAGCCTGCATCAGGCGGTTGCGGATATTGGCAAGGCCAACCCCGGTAGAGACCGGGCGGCCGGGCACCGGGCTGGCATCTATGACCGCCCGCAGATCGCCATTATCGCGCGCCAGATAACGCGGCGGCTCGTCCACGCCGGGGCCAGTGTCTTCGATCGTCAGGCGCAGCCGATCGCCGATCACCCGCGCGGTAAGCGAGATGCGCGCGCCTTCCTCCTGCGCGCCGACCGCGTATTTGATCGCGTTTTCGACCAGCGGTTGCAGCAGCATCGACGGCAGCCGCGCCGACAGGGCGGCAACATCAATGTCGAAATGGGTGCGCAGGCGTTCTTCAAACCGCATCCGTTCGATGTCGAGATAGAGCTGCAGCGTCTCAATCTCCTGTTCCAGCGTCACCTGACTGCCCGGCTCTGCCACCAGCGTGTGGCGCAAAAAGCCCGACAGCCGGGTCAGCATCGCATTGGCCGGGCCGGTCTGTTTCAATAGCACCAGCGTGCTGATCGAATTGAGCGTGTTGAACAGGAAATGCGGGTTCAGCTGGTACCGCAGCATGGCAAGCTGCGCGGCGGTCGCCTGCGCTTCGAGCCGTTCGAGCCGGTCGGCCTGCTGTTCCACGGTGAGGAAGAAATTGATCGCGTAATACAGCGCGCTCCACCCGCCGAGCAGCGTCAGCGGCAGATAAAGCAAACCGATCAGCCGCTGCGCGAATGTCGTCTCGCGGCTGGCGGCGTAATAGATCCCCTGCACCCAGGCATCGATCGAGGCGTGCAGCACCACCGCCACCAGCAGCACCAGCGCGGTTACCCCCCAGGTGACAAGCGGTTGTTGCCGGATCAGCTGGCGATAGATCACCGACAACACCAGACTGATCGAAAACCCGGTGACGGCGGTCACCAGAATCAGCGTCAGCAGATCGAGCGGCTGGCCATTCGCCAGCGCCGATGCCGCGCGCAGCAGGAATGCCGCGCCCCAGCCAGCCAGCTGGAGGTTCCAGAACGCCCGGTTCTTGCTCGCAAAGAACGGCGCAGCCTGGATCTGGAGCACTGCCATAGCCTGATCGTCCTAAACGATTTCGCGCCGGTCCGCACCGCAAATCGCGGCGGCGGGCGCGGGCCAGCCACGGTTCGGCGCAGCGATCATTTGCCGGGCCTGCCCGCAAGGCCGCCAT